>JAKPNF010000168.1 GCA_029548565.1 Verrucomicrobiota bacterium | reverse complement strand
GCTCACCCCGTCGGCCCCGCGCGCGTAGGCGGTGCGCGCGGCGTTTTCCAAAACCAGAAAACCGCTGCGTCGGAAATTTTCCGAGAGTTTTTTGCGGTTCACATCGATCTTCCAACGGTGGGCGCACTGGGTCAATTCCATGTACAGCGTGGCGTCGGGCACGAGCTTGCGCACAAGCGCCACATCGCTTTGCTCGGAGGTGTTGTAGGACTGCGAAAGGTTAAACATGTCCACGCCCGCCGCGCGCCAGGCCTTGGGATCCAGCCCCACTTTTATCCAGTCAGCCTGCTCGGCGGGCACACGCACACACAGCCAGCGCCTGCGCCCGTCCTTCGCGCTTTCGTCAATCGATTTGCGCACCTTGGAAATAAACTGTGTCATCACCTGCACGCGCTGCGCCATGGTCGGCGGCGTCTTTGTGTGGCGCTCGGTCTGGAAGAAATTCGGCGAGCGCAGGAAGTCCAGCTCGATGCCATCCAAGTCATAAGTGCGCGCGATCTCGTCGATGAATTCAAACTTTTCCTGCACGACTTCGGGGATCATCCAGTTGTGCGCGATGTCCACCACGCCCAGCCCCTTGCCCAGGCGGTACTCGTCGTTTTTCAAATAAAATTTCGACAGGTAGATCGCGCGGTTGCCGCCGGGGTTTCCGTCCAGCCCCTCGCGCAAATGGTGCAGGTCGTTCAAACGGTACGAGACAAAGCACGCCTGGTTGTACTTGCGGCAGGCTTCCAAAAAATCCCCCACCACGTCGCCGTTTCGGTTGACCATGTAATCGACAAAATCGCCGACATAAGTTTCCTTGCCGTATTCTTTTTTGAACCAGTCCAGTTGCCGCGTGAACGGCAGCTTTTTGCTTTTCCACCAGGCGACCCAACCGGTGCCCGGCTGAATCATCTGCGCGTCCATGCCCTTGACGGCGGCCTCCTTGACCGTCTCCTCGATCATTTTGGCGGAAAACGGAATGTCCGGCCTGGGCCGCCAGGGGCTTGGGCAGGTGAAAATATTCGTCGTGTCGTTGCTGTAAATCATCCGGAAGGGCGCCTTGCCGTTGGGCAACGGATTGTAAGGCGGCCCGGGCGAACCGATCGGCTCACCCGCCCAAAGCGAAGACACGGCTAACGCGCACAGGAGAATTTTCAGGGGAAAAGGTCTCATAAAATAAAGGGGAAGGACACTCCCAGCATAACGGCTTAAAGAATTTGACCAAGCCATTTTTTCAGCGCGTGCTGTCAGGGCGCTGGTCGAAGCCCAGGGCAGCCGCCTTTTGGAACCAGAAGTCGGCTTCCTGATGATCGCGGGCTACCCCACGGCCAAACATATAGGCGTTGCCCACGCACCATTGCGCCACGGCGTGGCCTTGCTCGGCGGCTTTTTTGTACCATACAAAGGCTTCCTTGGGGTCTTTTTCGCAGCCCCTGCCCTCGTAATAATAATTGCCCAAAATATACTGCGCCTGCACGTGCCCCTGCTGCGCGGCCTCCTTAAGCCAGCGCAGCGCCTGGGCATAGTCCAGCGAAATCCCCGCGCCAAACCCGTAGCAAATCGCGATGCGGTATTGCGCCGAAAGGTTGCCATTTTCCGCCGCCTTTAAAAACCACAACGCCGCCTGCTCAAAATCCTGCGGCGTGCCAAACCCGGCGGAATAACAGTTGGCCAATTCGTGCTGCGCGTCGGCGTTGCCCTGTTTGGCCGCCTGCTGGATTCGCTTGAATTGCGCGGCGGCGGCCTCGGGGATGGGCTGCTTTTCCCGCTCTTGCTGGCGCGTTTGCATGAACTGCCTGAGCCACCGGGTCGCCTGCGCGCTGTCGCGCGGCACGCCGATGCCGTTTGTGTAAAACAGCGCGGTTAAATGCTGCGCGATAGAGGCACCGTTCATCGCGGCGCGCTCGAGCCATTTGGCCGCTTCGGGAAAATTCTGCATCGTGCCCTCGCCGTAGGCGTAGCTCGAGCCCACTGACACCATCGCCGCCAAAAATCCCTGCTGCGCGGCCTTGAGCGCCCAGCTAAACGAGCGCACGTCATCCTTGGGAGTGCCGCGCCCGATGTAGTGCGAATAGGCCAGCTCGTACTGCGAGACGGCGTGCCCCTGCCCGCCCGCTTTCTCAAACCACTTCAAGGCGGCCGCGTCGTCTTTGGGCACGCCGTTGCCCTGCGTGTAAAAAGTGCCCATCGAGTACTGTGCCTGCGCGTGGCCGCGGTCGGCCGCCTCCTTGATCCATTTGAACGCCAGCGCCCCGTCTTGCGAGACGCCCTGCCCATTCAAATAACAAATCCCCAAAATAAACTGCGCCTGCGGCTGCCCCTGCTCGGCACTGCGCTGCAACCACTGGGCGCCCAGCACCTCGTTTTTGGGCAGCCGCTCCCCCTGCAAATAAAGAATGCCCAAATTATACTGCGCCGCCGAATTTCCCTGCTTGGCCGCCTGCGTCATCTGCTCAAGCTCGCCCTCGTCCATCGTCGCGGCAAACACGGCCACGCACGCGGCCGCACACACGATGAATAAACGCATCCGCCTCATTAAACAAATCATGCCAAAGACCCCCTTGCAGTAAAAGCGCAAAAAAACCCGCAGGCATCTGCGGGTTTTTTGAGTATCAAAGAAACAAAAGCCTCACTGGTTTCTGGGCGGATACGCCCACGACCAGGTGCGGTAGCCGTTTTTATCGCCGCGGTTGCCCAGCAGGTAGAACGGGATCGCCTTGAATTTGATGGGCTTCATCTCCTTGTCCAGCGCCGTGCCCTCGACGACCCAGGTGCCGCCCAGCACGTCTTTGTCCAGGCGGGCGCTCAGCGGCTCGCGCGTGTCGAACCACAACGCCAGAAACAGCGGGTTGTCCACCTGCTCCAGCGAATAGACGACCGGCCCGCGCATGACCGCTCGTTGCCCCACCAGTTCTTCCGCGCGCGGGTGCGCGCGCACCCAGCGCGGCTGCATGGGCAGATTCAATTCGATCTTGTCGCCTTTTCTCCAATCGCGCTTGATCACGAGGTAGCCGTCCTGCAATTCCATGTCCAGCGCCCGGCCGTTGAGCGAGGCCGTGACCGGTGTGGCAGCAGTGGTCGGCTCGTAAAGTCCGTACGGATTCTCAATCCCCCGCGCCCAGCTGGGAATGCGGATTTTTAAAGCAAGGTCTTTCACGTCGCTGTCCAGCGTAATGCCGACCTTCCCGTCGTGGGGATATTTTGTCTTCTGCGAGAGCTTCACGTCCTTGCCGCCGACTTTCAAGTCCGCGTCGCTCTGGACAAAGAGCTGCACGTACAATTCGTTGTCGCCGACCGAATAGACATACGAGGGAATCGCGGCCATCATTTTTAGGAACATCGGCGGGCAGCACGGCGTGCCGTTCCACGCCCAGCGGCCGCGGTTGGTCTTGTGGGTCAGCTCGTTTTTGTAGGCGTAGGTGTCGCCCTTTTTGGAAACGCTGCCCAGCGCGCCGTTGTACAGCACGCGCTCCAGCTCGTCGAAATATTTGGAGTCCTTTTCACGCAGCCCCATTTTTTGGCTGAAGAACCCGGCGCCCACATTCGCGCAGGTCTCCAGATAGGAATTAGCCGCCGGCAAAAAATAATCCGCGCCAAAGGCCTCGCTGCGGGTGTTCGAGCCGACGCCGCCGGTCAGAAACATGCGCTTGCCGACCATGTTGTCCCACCAAGCGCTGGAAGCCTTGTGAAAGCGCGGGTCGTCGTCGTTGAGCGTGACCGCCGCCATGCCGGTGCCCAGCAAGGTCGCGCGCACGGCGTGCCCGTCGATCGTGTCGAGTTCCAGCGGGTTGTAGGCGTCCTGCGCGTAACTGCCCAGGCTCATGCGCGAAGACGGCGAGAAGCGCGGGTCGTTTTTCATGCGCGCGTTGCGAATGCCGTTGTGGTTGCCGCGGTTTTCAATCCAGAATTTGGCCAGCGCCAGATAGTCGTCCTCACGCACCGGCACGCCGAGCTTGTCCTTCAAATTCGGCTCGGCCTTGAACAGTTCATAAAGCTCCACAAGCGCCATCTCCGGCAGCGCGTGCGCGGGCACGACGTTCTTTTTGGGCGGCGGCCCCATCGTGTCGCAGCACAGATTTGCCAGCTTGACAGCGGCGCTGAGAAACTTCGTCTTCCCCGTGGCCTTGTAATAATGCACGGCCGCCTCGAAAAGCCCGCCCATGTTGTAACGCTCGTGCCAGGCCGGGTACGGATAACCGCCGTTGCCCAGCGCCTCGAAACGATCCTGCGGGGCGTCGAGGTCGACCTTGGTGTTGATATACCCATCCTCGGACTGCGCCGCGACAAAACGGTCGATCAACCCGTCCACACGCGCCTCGAGCGCGGGATCCCTGTTGGCCGCCAAAAAGTCCGCAGCCGCGCGGATCGAGCCGTAGATCAGCCCGTCAAAAAAACATTTGCCGACATGTCCGCCCTTGCCATACTCGCCCGCGGCCACGCGATCCCAGTTGGCATAAGCGTCGCCAAACCAGCGCGGATCGCTCGTGACCATGTTGGGATCTAGCTTGCCGGTGTCCGCCGCCTTGCGCTCGCCGGCCTTCGAATAGTCGCCGCCGAATTTGTCGAGCACGTCGTTGATCGTCACCGTGCGCCACACGTCCATTTTGGGGCTCCAAAACTCGTCCTGTATGCGCACGCTTTGCAGCGGCACGTCCTTTAACGGCGCAGGCGAAGACGCCTGAGCGGCGCCGACACTGGCGCAGAAAACCATTGCGAGAAAAAAGGGGGATAGCAAGGCTGCCACAAGGATTTTTATATGATTATTTCCTGTCATAACGAAGATTAGCAAAAAGCACCCCCTTTCTCTTGTCAACCCTCAAATACCGCACCCGTCCAAAAAAGCAAGACCCCGTTCGCAAATCATCTCCCCTCCCCGCGCGCAACTCGCACGCCGCATGGAACTTTTCGCGTTTTTGCTTGTTTAACAAGATAAGGACGCGCTACAGTGTCCGCTGCGAGTCGCCTCAAAACGGCTCGCGCTGTTCTTTGACCGCAAACAGCGTTTGCGGCACAGCCATTTTTCGACCGCCCGCTCGCGGCGCGGTTTTGAATGGGGGTGTTCCGGATTCGACTGTGGGATGTGCATGCGTGGATGCATGCAGGAGATGAGCGTTGGCTCCTTAAAAATTCGCTCAACCACATATTCGACAACACTGAATATGCTCTGGCGGCTTAATTAAGCCACCACGCAAACCGGGCGAAACTTGCTAACC
>JAKPNF010000120.1 GCA_029548565.1 Verrucomicrobiota bacterium | reverse complement strand
TAAGCGTGGGCGCGGCGCACGGCCCCAGGCAGCATGGCGCCGCAGGCCAGCGCCGCGCAAATGGCGGCGGAGAGCGTGCAGCCGCTGCCATGCGTATCCACATTTTCAATACGGTCGCAGCGGTAAGTTTCAAGCACCCCGTTCGTGTCCGCCAGCACGTCCGTCAACAGGGAGCCGGGCAGATGTCCGCCCTTGAGCAGCACGGGCGCCTTTAACATCCGCGCCAGTTGCACGGCCTGCTTTTCCAATGTCGCCTGTGTCGCCTTTTCGCCACCGAGCAGCACGGCGGCCTCGTCCAGATTCGGCGTCACGAGCGCGGCCTGCGGAAACAGGCGCTCTTTGAGCGCGCCCAGTGCCGCCTCGTCGAGCAGCCGCGCGCCGCTGGTGGACACCATCACGGGATCGACAACCAGCGGCACGTCCTTAAAAAAATCCGTTTGCAGCGCGTCGGCCACAGCGTGAATCGTGGGGGCGTCGGTGAGCATGCCGGTCTTGACGGCGCGCACCTTGAAAAAACGGCCGACCTGCACTATCTGCTCGCGCACAAAGGCGGGTGAAATTTTTTCGATCGCGCTGACGCCGTCGGGATTTTGCGCGGTGAGCCCTGCCAACGCGGTGGTGCCAAACACGTCGAACGCGGCAAAGGTCAGCAAGTCCGCCTGAATGCCGGCTCCGCCGCCGCTGTCGGAACCGGCGATGGTCAAGGCCACGGGCAATTCGCTCATTTTTTGCCCTTCCCTTTCTTTTTGGCGGCGGATTGGATAGTCTTTTTAAGTTCTTTCCAGCGCTCTAGACGCTCGCCGATCGCGGCCTCCGCGCCGTTGACGCCGGGCGTGTAAAATTGCAGCGGATCGAGCATATACTCCTGCCCTGAAATCGCCTCGTCAAACTCGTGCGAGTACAAATAATCCGCGCCGTGGCCGAGCCGTTTGCCGGTGGACTGGTGCGCGTCGCGCAGCCACACGGGCACGGCCTGCACAGGGTTTTCCTTGATCGCGCGCTTGGCGGCAAAGATCGCCTCGGTCGTGGAATTGCTCTTGGGGCAAGTCGCCAAAAACACGGTCGCATGCGCGAGGTTCAGCGCGCATTCCGGCAGCCCCACAAACTCGCAGGCTTGAAAGGCCGCCACCGCCACGCCAAGCGCGCGCGAGTCCGCCAGCCCCACGTCTTCGCTGGCCAGAATGACAAGGCGCCGTGCGATAAAACGCGGGTCTTCGTCGCCCTCGAGCATTTTCGCCATCCAGTACAACGCCGCGTCGGGATCGCCGCCGCGCACGCTTTTGATGAAGGCCGAGGCCGTGTCGTAATGCTCGTCCTCGCCGCGGTCATAGCGGATGCGCCGCTCGCGCGCAAAAATCTCCACATCCTCGCGCTTCAATTCGCCGCCGATCGGCACGCCGAGCACGAGCGTCTCCAACGCGTTCAGGGCGCGGCGCAAGTCGCCGTTGGAAATGCGTGCGATGTCTTCAAAAACACCCGCGTGCGCCGTCACGCGCGTGCCGCCCAGCCCGCGCTCGCTGTCTTTGAGCGCGCGCTCGAGCACCGCGATCATGTCCTCGCTTGCCACCGGCTCCAAACGAAACAGGTGGCTGCGGCTCAGCAGCGCCGGTATGATATAGAAGGACGGGTTTTGCGTCGTCGCGCCGATCAGGCGGATGTTCCCTGCTTCCACGTCCGGCAAGAGCAAATCCTGCTGCGCCTTGTTGAAGCGGTGGATCTCGTCAATGAAAAGGAGGGTGCGGTCTTGCGGGCGCGCGCGGGCAAAGCGCAGGATTTCGCGCAGCTCGGCGACATTGGAAAGCACGGCGTTGACCCGCACAAAGCGCGACTTTGTCACCGCCGCGATGACCTCAGCCAGCGTCGTCTTTCCGCTGCCGGGAGGCCCGTAAAGCAAAATGGAGCCAAAACTGTCGGTGGCGATCAGCCGCGGCAACAGCGCGTCTTTGCCCAGCAAATGCGCCTGCCCCACCACCTCGTCGAGCGCGCGCGGGCGCATGCGCGCGGCCAGCGGGCGGCGCACGGCCGCTTGGTCGCCTTGGGCTTCAAGCTCGAAAAGCCCGTCGGATGCGGAAGAATCGCTCACAAAATTTTCAAGGGAAACGGTTGCGCGGGCGCGGTATAAAGTTTTTGCCTTTTTCGCCCAAACCCATGAAACTTTACGGTAAGGGAATTATGAAGCTTTCGCAATCCATCTCGCACACCCCGCACGCGCGCCCCCTGCGCCTGTTGTACAACTGGGTTTTGATCGGGCTGGGCGTGCTGCTGGCGCAGTGGATGCTGCCGGGCATTTCCTATCAGGGCGCAGGCTACCTGGGCGAAAACGGCTGGGGCACTCTCGTGCTGGTGGTGGTGACGATCAGCCTGCTAAACCTCCTGCTCAGGCCGCTGCTGATTTTTTTCACCCTGCCCTTTGTGATCGTGACGTTCGGGCTGGGCGTGTGGATCATCAACGCCACGCTGCTGTACCTGGCCGCGCGGATCGTGCCGGGCTTTGAGATCGACGGCTTTGCCAGCGCCTTGTGGGGCTCGCTGATCATCTCCTTTGTCTCTTTGTTGGTCAATTGGCTGCTACGCCCATCGCGCCGCGGACAAAAAGCGGTGGTCATGTTAGGCCTGCACAAAAACACCCTGCTGGACCGCCGCAAAGACGACGAGACGATCGATCCTTAGAAGTGCGGCGCTGCGCGCGGCGGGGGTGCTTCGCCGTTCTAAGCGGTATTCAGGGTGACGAACCCTGCTTTTGCCCACCCGAAAGAATATCCCTATCGGGCTATTCTTCCGTTCCCGCGGTGAAAATCCTTCAGGGCGAATTTTGCCTGGTCTTACGATGGGGAGCAGTGATTTGGGTGTCGGCTGAACGCCGACAG
>JAKPNF010000115.1 GCA_029548565.1 Verrucomicrobiota bacterium | reverse complement strand
ATCCCTCATGGCGGATTTTGCCGCAGGATAGATGGGGGCACGTACGAGACTACTTGTCCCCATCGTAAGACCAGGCAAAATTCGCCATGAGGGATTTTCACCGCGGGAACGGAAGAATAGCCCAACGGGATATTCTTTCGGTTGGTCACGCACAGGGTTCGCATCCCAAAGGCCGCCTCGCCCAGCGCCAGCACCCCCGCCGCGCGCAGCGCCGCACTATTTCTTCTGTCTTGCGTAACACGTGGCGCGGTGAGAAAATACCGCTTTCATCACCATGACTCCCAAAGAAGTTCTCGCGCTCGCCAAAGCCAAAGACATCAAAATCGTCGACTTCAAGTTCTGCGACATCGCCGGCGCATGGCAACATTTCGCCGTGCCCGTCAACGAACTGACGGAGGGGATTTTCACCGACGGGCTTGGCTTCGACGGCTCCTCGGTGCGCGGCTGGCGCGGCGTGGAAGCCTCCGACATGCTGGTGATGCCCGACCCGGCCACGGCCTTCGTCGATCCCTTTGCGCAATACCCCACGCTCAACCTTATTTGCGACATAGAAGACCCGCTCACGCGCGAGCCTTATAACCGCGACCCGCGCGGCATCGCCAAAAAAGCGGAGGCTTATTTGCTATCCACCGGTTATGGCGACACCGCCTTCATCGGACCGGAGGCGGAGTTTTTCGTGTTCGACGACGTGCGCTATGCTTCCGGGCATAACGAGTCTTTTTTCCGCGTCGATTCCGACGAGGCGATCTGGAATTCCTCCCGCGAGGAAAACCCCAACACGGGGTACAAGATCCGCCTCAAGGGCGGCTACATGCCGGTGCCGCCTTCCGACAAGCTCGCCAATTTGCGCAACGAGATGATCATGGTGATGGGCGAGCTGGGCATCGAGGTCGAGCGCGAGCACCACGAGGTGGCCACGGCGGGTTCGGCAGAGATAGACATCCGCTTCGGCCCCCTGCTGGGCATCGCGGACAAGATGTGCCTTTATAAATACGTCGTGCGCAACGTAGCCGCCCGCCACGGCAAGAGCGCGACGTTCATGCCCAAGCCCCTCTTTGGTGACAACGGCTCGGGCATGCACACGCACGTTTCCTTGTGGAAAAACGGCAAGCCGACCTTCGCGGGCGATCACTACGCGGGCTTGAGCGAAAACGCGCTGTTTTTCATCGGCGGAATTCTGGCGCACGCCAACGCCCTGTGCGCGCTGACGAACCCGACCAACAATTCCTACAAGCGCCTGGTGCCCGGCTACGAGGCGCCCGTCAACCTCGCCTACTCGGCGCGCAACCGCTCGGCCATCTGCCGCATCCCGACCTACTCGCCCAGCCCCAAGGCCAAGCGCGTGGAGTTCCGCTGCCCCGACCCGGCCGCCAACCCGTACCTGGCCTTCTCCGCGATTCTCATGGCGGGGCTGGACGGCATCGAGAACCGCATCCACCCGGGCGAGCCGATGGACAAAAACCTCTACGACCTGCCCCCCGAGGAGGCCGCGCTCATCAAGACCGTTCCGGATTCCCTGCGCGGGGCGTACGAGGCGCTGCGAGCCGACCACGAGTTCCTGAAAAAAGGCAATGTTTTCTGCCAAGACTTCATCGACAACTACATCGCGCTGAAAAAAGCGGAGTACGACGATGTGCGCCTGCGCGTGCACCCGCACGAGTACTTTTTGTATTACGACGTGTAAAAGCCCGCGCAGACCAAACGTTAAAAAACGGCGAATTTTTTCACAAAAAAATCGCCGTTTTTTCTTTTTGCGGAAGACTCTTTTGGGGGTATAATTAGACTAACTGTTTCATCTTGTTTTTTACCATGTCCACCAACATCGCCGCCATTAACGAATCCGTCAAACAAGCCTCCGCATGGACGCAACTGGTTCGCCAGGAAATCAGCAAGGTCATCGTGGGGCAGACTTATCTCATCGAACGGCTGCTTGTGGGGTTGCTCACGGGCGGGCACGTTTTGCTCGAGGGTGTGCCGGGGCTGGCCAAAACGCTCTCGGTGCGCACGCTGGCCAAGACCATTCAGGCCGACTTCTCGCGCATCCAGTTCACGGCCGACCTGCTTCCCGCCGACATCGTCGGCACGCTGATCTACAACCCGAAAGACGGCGCGTTCACGACGAAAAAAGGCCCCGTGTTCGCCAACCTTGTGCTGGCCGACGAGATCAACCGCGCACCCGCGAAAGTCCAAAGCGCCCTGCTGGAAGCTATGCAGGAGCACCAGGTGACGCTCGGGGATTGCACCTACGCGCTGCCCTCGCCCTTCCTTGTGCTGGCGACGGAAAACCCAATCGACCAGGAGGGCACCTACCCGCTGCCGGAGGCGCAGGTTGACCGTTTCATGCTCAAGCTCAAAGTCGGCTACCCGACCCGCGAGGAGGAGCGCCTGATCCTCGACACCCGCGCCAAGACAAAGGAGGCCGACTCCATCAACGAGGTCGCCACCCCGCAGCAAATCCTCGAAGCGCGCGACGTGGTCGACAGCGTTTACATCGACGACAAGATCAAGGACTACATCGTCGACATCGTTTTGGCCACGCGCAACCCGTCGGTGCAAAAGCTCGACATGGCGCCCTACATCCAGTTCGGCGCCTCGCCGCGCGCGACGATCGCGCTGACGCTGGCCTCCAAGGCCTGGGCGTTTTTGCAAGGCCGCGGCTATGTGACGCCGCAGGACGTCAAGACGATCGGCATGGACGTGCTGCGCCACCGCGTGATCACCACCTACGAGGCCGAGGCCGAGGAACTCACCAGCGAGGACATCGTCCAGAAAATCTTCGACACGGTCGACGTGCCGTGATGTTTCCGCGTGTTGAAAAGCACGTTCAGCTTGCGTCCATGCCCGAGGTTTCCGACAACGAGAAGATACGCGCCGCGCTCAAAAAAGTGCGGCAGGTGGAGATCCGCACGCGCCGCCTGGTGACCGACGCGCTCAGCGGGGCGTACCACTCCGTATTCAAGGGGCAAGGCATGGACTTCGAGGACGTGCGCGAGTACACGCCGGGCGACGACATTCGCGGCATCGACTGGAACGTCACCGCGCGCATGGACAGGCCGTTTGTCAAAAAATTCCGCGAGGAGCGCGAGCTGACGATCATGCTGCTGGTGGACTTGAGCGCTTCCGGGGCCTTTGGCTCGCGCGAGCAGAGCAAACGCGAGCTGGCCGCCGAAATCGCCAGCGTGCTCGCCCTGAGCGCCACGCGCAACAATGACAAGGTGGGCTTGGGCTTGTTCAGCGACCGCATCGAACATTTTTTGCCGCCGCAAAAAGGCCGCAGCCACATCCTGCGCGTGGTGCGCGACATTTTGTTTTTTAACCCGCAGGGCAAAGGCACGGACATTGTGCCGGTGTTGGAGCACCTTAACCGCATCGTCAAGCGCCGCGCGGTCGTCTTTTTGCTGACGGATTTTTTGCAAGGCCCCGACGGAAAATTGCCCGACCCGCAAGACCGCCGCAACGACACGCTTTTTCGCACGCTGGCGCTCACGCGCCACCGCCACGACTTGATTTGCGTCAACATCACCGACGCGCGCGAACGCGCCCTGCCCGATGTGGGGTTGCTGACGCTCGAGGATTCCGAGACGGGGCAGACGATAGAATTGGACACCTCCAGCACGCGCATTCGCCAGAGTTATCTCGACGAAAACCTGCGGCGCCTGGGCGCGCTCAAGCGCGGGCTGGGGCAAATAGGCGTCGACTCGCTGACGGTCGAGACAGGCCAGCCCTACATCGCGGCACTGCAAAAATTCTTTGAAACGCGGGGGAGGAAACGCTAAAAAATGCCGACCCTTAGCAACAGCACACCCTCCGCCTTGAGCGTGCTGCCCGGCGCCCAACCGCCGCCGCAAGCGCCCGCGAGCGTCCCGGACTTTATAGACATCCGCGGCCCCATCCCTCCGGGCGTGTGGGAGCAGCATGGGACATTGATCATCGCGGGCATTATTTTATTCATCGCACTCGTGGCGCTGGCCGCATGGCTGATTGTGCGCGCGCGGCGCAAAAAAATCCAGCCGCTTTCGCCCGCGCAGATCGCGATCAAGGAAATCGAAACGGCGCGCGAATTTTTCACAGGCGAAGACAAACAGTACTGCGGCGTGCTCTCGCAGGCCGTGCGCCGTTACATCGAGACGGCGCTCTCCCTGCCCGCCCCCGAGCGCACGACGGAAGAATTTTTAGAGGAGGCGAAATTTCACCCGCTGCTCAAAGGCCAGCCGATCGAACTGCTGCACGCTTTTCTGGGCGGCTGCGACCTCGTGAAATTCGCGCGCCAGTCGCTCAATGACAGCGGGCGCGCCCAACTGGCCGACCAGGCCGAGGCCTTTGTCGAGGGCACCGAGGAAAAACTCGCCCCACCGCCAACGGAAGGAGACGCGTTAGTATGAGCTCGCTGACCTTCCAGAACCCGCAACTGCTGTGGCTGCTTTTGCTGCTGCCTGTTTTGGCGCTGCTCAAAGGGCGCACGGGCAGACCCTCGAGCCTCATTTTTTCGAGCGTGGCGATCGCCTCGCAAGTCAGCAAAAACGCGCGTTCGCGCGCGGGGGCGTTTTTGTTTTTCCTGCGGCTGCTGGCCGCCGCCTTGCTGATCGTGGCCGTCGCCCGTCCGCAATTGGGGCGCGGGTTCACCGAGGTAGAATCCAGCGGCATCGACATTGTGCTGGTGGTCGATTTGTCCAGTTCGATGGCCGCGCTGGATTTTTCCACCGACGAAAAAAACCTGCGCACGCGCCTGGACGTCGTCAAGGAAGTGCTCGAGGGCTTTATCGCCAAGCGCCCCTCCGACCGCATCGGGATGGTGGCCTTCGCGGTGAACCCCTATCTCGTCAGCCCGCTGACGCTCAACCACGACTGGCTGCTGCGCAATTTGGAACGCATGGAACTCGGGTTGATCGACGGCTCGCGCACGGCGATCGGCACTGCCATCGGCACCTCCGTCAACCGCCTGCGCGAGTTGCCCGACGCCAAGAGCCGCGTCATCGTGCTGTTGACCGACGGCGAGAACAACGCGGGCAACATCAACCCCATCGCCGCCGCCGAGGCCGCCACGGCCTACCGCACAAAAATCTACACGATCATGGCGGGCAAGTCCGGCAACGTGCCCTACGCGCGCCTCGACCAGGGCGGCCGCGTGATACGCGACCGCGCGGGCAACCTTATCTTCGCCGGGTACGGTCCCTCGCAGTCCGACGACTCGCAACTCAAGGAGATCGCGCGGATGACCGACGGAAAATTCTACCGCGCCGAAAACAAAAAGGATCTCTCCGCCATTTACAACGACATCGACCGCCTGGAAAAGACGACCGCCAAACTCCACCAGTATTCCACCTACGAGGAGCTTTTCCTGTGGCCCGCGCTGCTGGCGCTGTTGCTGCTGGCGATAGAGTTCGCGCTGTCCTCAACCAAACTGCGCCGCCTGCCGTGATTTTTTAACATGAGTTTCGCAACGCCCATCTGGTTAGTGTTGATGCCGCTGGCTCTGGCCGCGGTGCTGCTGGGCTATCTGTTCGCCCGCAAGGCGCGGGCGCGGGCGCTGGAACGTTTCGCGGCCGCGCAATTGCTCGGCGGCCTGCTTTCCGAGCACAGCCTCGGGCGCGAGCGTTTCAAACTTGTATTATACCTGCTGGCCGTGGCCGCGCTGTTTGTGGCGCTGGCGCGCCCGCAAATCGGTTACGAGTGGCAGGAGGTGCGCGCGCGCGGTGTCGATCTTGTCATCGGCATGGACGTCTCGCAAAGCATGCTGGCGCGCGACGTCAAACCCGACCGTCTGGAACGCGCCAAGCTCGCCGTCATGGATTTGGTCAGCTCGCTCAAGGGCGACCGCGTGGGGCTGGTAGCCTTTGCGGGCGACGCCTTTTTGCAGTGCCCGCTCACGCTGGACTACGACGCCTTCCGCCAGTCGCTGGAAGTTATCGACACATCCGTCATCACCACGCAGGGCACGAACCTGGGCGCGGCCATCGCCGAGGGCATGACCGCCTTTGACTCCGGCAACAACGAAAAAATTATCGTGCTGGTGACCGACGGCGAGGACAACGAGGGCAAGGGATTGGCGCAGGCCAAAAAAGCCGCGAAGAAAGACATCACCATTTACACCGTGGGCGTCGGCACGCCGGAAGGCGACCTCATCCCCATCCGCGACGCGCGTGGCCAGGAAGATTTTTTAAAGGATGTCGCCACCGGAAAAATCGTAAAAACGCGACTCGACGACTCCACTTTGAAAACCCTCGCGCAATCCGCGGATGGGTTTTACACGCCGTTGGGCGCCACGGGCGAAGGCCTCATGCGCGTCTACGAGGACGGCTGGAGCAAACTGCCGCAAAACGAGCTGTCTTCCTCCCAGCAGCGTAAACCCATCGAACGCTTCCAATGGCCGCTGGCGTTCGCTATCTTCCTGCTGCTGTGGGAACCGCTCATCGGCACGCGCAAACGCCATTTCCTGCGCCTGTTGCGCCCGCGCGGCGGGTCGCTCGCCGCGCTGTGCCTGGCCTGCGTTTTCCTCGCGGCCGAGTTGCGCGGCGACGACGCGTTGCAGGCCTACGAGCAAGGCCAGTACGAACAGGCCGAGCAGGCGTGGGCGCAGGCGGTCGAACAAAAGCCCGACGCGGGCGCTCCCGTCTTCAACCGCGCCGCCGCCTTTTACAAGCTCGGCGATTACGAGCAGGCGCAAAAACTGTTCACCCAGGCACTCTCCCTGCAAGCGCCCGAACGCCAAAAGGACAGCTTTTTTAATATCGGCAACAGCCGCTTCATGCAGGGTCTGCCGCTGGCCCAATCCGACGCCAAAGCCGCCCTCGCCCTCTGGGAAAACGCGCTGAAAGACTACGACAACGCCCTCGAAATCGACCCGCAGGACAAGGACGCCGCGCACAACCGCGCGCTGGTCGAAAAATACATTGAGGAGTTGAAAAAACAAGAGGAACAAAAACAGCAGCAGCAAGATCAGCAGCAACAAAACGATTCGCAGCAAAATGAAAACAAGGATCAATCCAAAGACGAACAATCCTCGCAGCAAAACGAGCAGGAACAAAAGCAGGATCAACAACAACAAGAACAAGAGCAGCAATCTTCCCAAGACCAGGAAGAACAACAGAACAAAGAAGACCAGCAGCAAAAGGACGATTCTTCCTCGCCCGAGGAACAATCATCCGAACAGCAGCAGCAATCGCAGCAAGAACAACAGCAACAACAACCCGAAGAAACACGCCAACCCGACCGCTCCGGCGTCCCGGAAGAAGCGCCGCAGCCGCAAGAACAACAAGAACAGGCTGCCGCAGCGCAGGCAGCCGAGCAAGCGCAAGAGCAGCCGCAGGGCGAGCCCGAACAACTGGGAGTCATGTCGCGCCAGGACGCGGGCTTCTTGCTCGACTCCATGAAAAACCAGGAGAAAAAACTGCCCGCCGCGCCGATCTCCTCGGGCGGGCACGACGACGAGGATGTTTTCCGCAAACCCGTGAAAAACTGGTAACGACACTTTATGAAAAACAAACCACTGCTTTTAATCTCGCTCTGGCTGGCATGCATCCTCGGTGCCTACGGGCAAACCAGCGTGCGCGCTTATTTCGAGCCGCAGTCCATCGCGCGCGGCGAGGAGACAACCTACTGCATAGCCATCGAGGGCAAAACCAGCGGCCAGATCGAAGGCCAGGTGCCCGCCCCCGACGGGCTGACCATGCAGTATTCCGGCCAGCGCACCGCCATGCAGTTCATTAACGGGGAATCCTCCTCGCAGCGCATCCACACCTTCACCGCGCGCCCCTCCGACAAGGGCCTGTACAGCGTCCCCGAATACACCGTCAAAATCGACGGCAAGGAATACCCCGTCAACGCCACCACGCTCAACGTGGCCGAGGGCATCGCGCCCATTTTGTTCTTCATCGAAAAACCCCCGGCGCCCCTGTACGTCGGCCAAACCGCGCCGCTAAAAATAAAGCTCCTGTTCTTGTCCAAGGTCGGCCTGCGCAACCTCTCGCCACTGACGCAAAGCGGCGAGGCCTTCGCCCTGCCCGACGGCGAACAAAAATACGAGCAAACAATAGAGACCTTCGACAACACGCAGTACAACGCCATCGTGTGGCCGATGAGCGTCACCGCGCTGAAATCCGGCGCGCAGAGCCTCTCGTTCAACGTGCGCGCCGTGGTGGCCGACACTTCGCAGCGCCACACGGATCCTTTCTTCGGCAACATGGCGGGGATTTTTTCCGACAGCTTTTCCCAGCGCACCATCGACTTGAAAACAGACGCCCTCGCGCTCGATGTGTTGCCCCTGCCCACCGAGGGAAAACCGCTGAATTTCTCGGGCGCGATCGGCACCTTCACCTTCACGGCCGCCGCGCTCAATCCCCCGCGCGCGCAAGTCGGCGAGCCTGTCAGCGTGCGCCTGTATTTAAACGGCGAAGGCAATTTCGAGCGCATCAGCGCCCCCGCGCTCGATTTGGGCGAAGGCTGGAAAGTGTACACGCCCAAACAAACCTTCACCCCGCGCAGCGCCAACGAACCGCAGGCGGGCGAGTTGTTGTTTGAATATGTGGTGATTCCCTTGAAGGAAGGCCAGCAAAGATTCCCGGGCGTGCCGTTTAATTATTTTGACCCGCGCACAGGCAAGTACAAAACGATTCACAGTCCCGCGGTAGACACCCTCGTTCTGCCAGCCAGCGCGCAAAGCTCCCCGCCTCCGGCCGTCGCTCCCAAAACCGAAACGGCGCCCGCGCGTCCCGAGGACAAAGGCCCGCAGCTCGCCCCGCAAAAAGACGACGAGGGCGCCGAGGCAAAACCGTTTTACACACAAGCATGGTTCTGGGCGTCGCAGCTCTTGCTCGTCGCGCTGCTGGCGGGCGTTGTCTTCCGTCTGGGCGTGCTCAAAGAGCGCCGCAACAACCCCGAGATCATGCGCCAAAAACGCTACGCCGCCCAGCGCAGGGAATTTTTGAGCCAGGCCGAATCGGCAGCCCAGCGCGACGACGCGGCCGCCTTCTTCCCCGCCGTGCAAAACACCCTGCGCTACGCCGTCGCCCGCCACCACGACAACCCCGGCGCGCTCGCCCGCGAGGAACTCTGCGCGCTGTTGCGCGAACGCGCCGCGGATACCGAAACGCTCGACACCCTCTCCCGCCTCTGGGAAATGGGCGACGCCCTGAAATTCGGCGCCGTCAAACCCGTGCCGCTGGGCCAGACGCTTGAACAATTAAAAGACCTGTTAAACAAAATCAACGGCCTGTTCTAATGGAGCCAAAAGAAAACAAACGCGGCCCCGTGTTGTGGGCGCTCCTGTTCGCCGCTCTGGTGGCGGCGGCGCTCGGGTTTTTCGCCGCGCAAATTTTCGGCTCGGGCCAATCCTTCGCCGCCGTCAACCCCATCGCCGAATTCAACGCGGGCAACGCCGCCTACCAGGCCAAGCACTACGGCAAGGCCATCTGGCACTACGAGCGCGCCCGCCAAATGAGCCCGCGCGACGACGACATTTCCAAAAACCTCGCCCTCGCAAAAAAAGCCGCCGCCGTCTCCGAAAAAACCGCCCCCACCCTTCTGGAAAAATCCGGCACCCTCATGGCCGCGCAAGGCTGGCTGCTACTGTCCTTGACAAGCCTGTGGTGCGCGACCGGCATCCTCGTCGTGATTGTCCTGATGCGCTGGCGCGGCGCAATCCCCTTCGGCCTGCTGCTGCTTTCAACACTGCTGTTTTGCCTGTGCGCAGCCTGCGCCCTAACCACACTAAAAGCCCAACGCGCCGGCATCGTCACCGCCAAGGAAACCGCCCTGCTAGTGGCACCCGCCGCCCAAAGCCCCACAGCAGCCATGCTTTCCCAAGGCGAAAGCGCCCAAATCCTCGAACGCCGCCCAAACTACGCCCGCATCCAACTGCCCACAGGAAAAACCGGCTGGGTCTCCCTAAAAAATTTCGAGCCGCTGTTTTAAAATAGGGGCGCTGAGAATATATGCGGGGGAACCTTTTTTTGAAAAAAAAGGTTCCCCCGCACCCCCTCCTAAAAAACTTTGATGACGGATGCTGCGCATCCTAAGGACGTAAGGTTACGTAGTTGATCGTGACGAATGAGGTAGCAATGGGCAATAGCACCTAAGAGGGCTGGCGGAGACAGAGCGAGATAAAAGACATTCGTTTTGTTATTCAGCCACGAACCCGGCAACGATTAGCACCTGCAGGGGACTAAGTCCCCTGCACCCCTTTACGGAACTGGCTCACACCAAAACCTTATACTTTCAAAATAACCCCAAGATAACCCGCCAGCTCCTCCTAAAAAAATACTGCACTGCGGCCACTTTGCTCCGTGCAGCTTTCCCGCAAGTGAAAATGCTTCAGGGCGGATTTTGCCGCAGGATAGATGGGGGGCTGCACTGGTTTGCTGCTCCCCATCGTAAGACAAGGCAAAATTCGCCCTGAAGCATTTTCACCGCGGGAACGGAAGAATAGCCCAACGGGATATTCTTTCGGATAGTCAAAACCAAGGTTCGCATCCCCAATGCCCCCCACGCCCAGCGCCAGCACCTCCGCCGCGCGCAGCGCCGCACTATTTCAAAAAGAAATAAGACAGTTGCTATTTAGCATATAAAGCCCAAGAATTAGTGACGGCCGGGTCCTATGCAATGCCGGGCCGGAAAACTCCGCCAGATCCGGAAGGAAGCAACGGCATCCGGATCCACATGTGCCGTAGGGTGCCTGGCCACTTTTTTTGCCCGCAACCATAAGTTCGCGGGCTTTTTATTTGGCAAAGCTTGCCTGCCGCGAGGCTTTCTTATTAGACTGATTTTTTCGATGTCCACAGGTTATCAGGTGATCGCGCGGCGCTGGCGCCCCAAGCAGTTCGACGAGCTCGTCGGGCAGGAGCACATCGTGCGCACGCTCAAAAACGCGATCGGCCAAAACCGCCTGGCGCACGCCTATTTGTTCGTGGGGCCGCGCGGCACCGGCAAGACCACCACCGCCCGCATTTTCGCCAAGGCGCTCAACTGCGAGAACGGCCCCAGCGCCACGCCCGACGACAATTCCCCCCTGTGCAAGGCCATCATGGAAGGCTCGTGCATGGACGTGGTGGAAATCGACGGTGCCTCCAACAATTCGGTGGACAACATCCGCGACTTGCGCGAAGACTCGCAGTACACGCCCGCGCAGGGGCGCTTCAAAATTTACATCATCGACGAGGTGCACATGCTCAGCGCCGGCGCGTTCAACGCCCTGCTGAAAATCCTCGAGGAGCCGCCCGCGCACGTGAAGTTTATTTTGGCGACCACCGAGATCAACAAGGTGCCCGCCACCATTCATTCGCGCTGCCAACGCTTTGAGTTCCGGCCGATCAGCGATGAAAAAATCGCCGAAAAGCTCGGCCAAATCGCGCAGGCGGAAAAAATTTCCATCGACGCCGACGCGCTGGCCTCCGTCGCGCGTCTGGCCGCAGGCGGCATGCGCGACGCGCAGTCGATTCTCGACCAACTCATTTCCTTTTGCGGCGAAAAGATCACGGAAAAAGACGTCACGGAAGTCTACGGGCTGGCCAGCCGCCAGCAGGTGGACGATTTGGCCAAAGCCCTCGCCGCCGCCGACTACGCCGGGCTGGTCGCTCTTTGCGACACGCTGGCTGAGGAAGGAAAAGACCTTTTTCGCGTGCTGGTCGATTTGCAGGCGCGCGTGCGCGACGCCCTGTTGAAGGCGGTGCGCACACAGAACAAAACGGACGCGCTCGGCGCGCCCATGCGCACGGAGCAACTGCTGCGCGCGCTCGACGTGCTGCACAAGGGCGAGGCCGCCCTGCGCACCGGCCTTAATGAGAAGGTAAATTTTGAAGTCACGCTGCTGAAGGCCGTCGAGGAAGCGCGCACCAAGCCCATCGACTCGGTTCTGAAAGATTTGAGCGACATCGCAGCCAGCCTCCCAACGGAAGCTGGCCAAAAAAAAATAGAGGTTTTTGAGCAGCCCCCGGCGCAAGCGTCCGAACCGATGGACGAGCCGCCGCCGTTTGAAGACACGGAAATAGAAGAACCACCGCAGGAATCTTTCGAGGACGCCGTTGCTTTCAAGAAACCGGACGCCGCTCCCGTTGAGCCGCCTGTTGAGACACCGATCGACCCCGCGTCCGTTTCGTGGGACAACGTTCCGGAGCAACTGCGCGCGATTTTAAAAGACCGCTTGCACGCCAGCTTGGGCAACCCGCGGGCATTCAAGCCGGAAGATTTGCACTAAAAGTCTTGTCTGCGGGCACTTTGCGCCGCTATCGGCTTGACCTTTTAGCCGCAAAGAAGGAGTTTTTTAATATGGGCAGTATTTTCGGGAAACTCTTCACGGCGGCCACCTTTGGCGAAAGCCACGGCGCGGCTGTCGGTGTCGTTGTGGACGGGTGCCCCAGCGGGCTTGAACTGGGCGTCGAGGACATCCAGCACGCGCTCGAACGCCGCCGCCCGGGGCAAAGCGCCATCACCACCACCCGCGACGAGACGGACAAGGCGGAAATCCTCTCCGGCCTCTATCAGGGCAAAACACTCGGCACGCCGATCGCGATTTTGGTGCGCAACAAAGACGCGCGCCCGGGCGCTTACGACGAGATTGCAAAAACCTACCGCCCCTCCCACGCCGATTATACTTATGAGGCCAAGTACGGCCTGCGCGACCCCAACGGCGGCGGGCGCGCCAGCGCGCGCGAAACGGTCGGCCGCGTGGCGGCAGGGGCGATCGCCCAAAAACTTTTAGTGGCACAAGGTATCGAGATCCGCGCCTACGTCGAGCGCGTGCACGACATTTCCCTACCCACCGATTACGACGCCTTTCCCTCCATCTCCCAAGTCGACCAAACGCCCGTGCGCTGTCCCGACGAAGACACCGCCAAGCGCATGATCGAGCGCATCGAACAAATCCGCAGCGAAGGAGACTCCGTGGGCGGGGTCATCGTGCTGCGCGCGCGCGGCGTGCCCGCGGGATTGGGCGAACCTGTCTTCGACCGCCTCAACGCCGACTTGGCCAAGGCGATTTTTTCCATCCCCGCCGTCAAGGGCGTTGAAGTGGGCAGCGGTTTTTCCGCGAGCCTCATGAAAGGCTCCGAGCACAACGACGCCTTTTACTGCGAGAAGAAAAAAGTGCGCACGCTGACCAACCACAGCGGCGGCATCCAGGGCGGCATTTCCAACGGCGAGGAAATTGTCCTGCGCTGCGCCTTCAAGCCGACCGCCACGATCTTTCAGCCGCAACAAACGGTGACGGCCGACTGCCAGCCCATGACCCTCGTGTCCAAGGGCCGCCACGACCCCTGCGTCGTGCCGCGCGCCGTGCCGATTGTCGAGGCCATGGCCGCGCTCGTGTTGGCCGACCATTGGATGCGCCAAAAAGCGCAGCGCGAATCTTTCTGTAAATAAAAATCCCTCGAACAAAAAAATGTCAGCTCCGATTTACATAGTACTGGGCCTGCCCGAAAGCGGGCGGCGCGATCTTGTTTTGGACCTCGTGGACAACGGCCTGGACAAGGGCACGCCCGTCACCCTCATTCACGGCGAGGGCGTGCGCAGCGACCTGGCGCAAGACCGCCTGCTGCAAAAGAGCTACCCGGTCAGCGTAAAAACCTTCAAATTCAAGGACGGAAAATTCAGCGGCCTGCCCGAGCCGGACGACAAGGGCGTGTGGTTCCTGCTGCCGGATTCGCGCGAGGATCTCATCGACCAGATGCAGGCGCTGCGCGACTGGTTCCAGAAAAGAAACATCACCCCCGCGCGCATTTTGCTCACCGTGCACTGCGCGCTGGCGGCCGAAAAGCCGCTGGCCGAAGAATGGCACGAGGCGGCGGTGCATTTTTCCGACTACGTGTTTCTCAACCGCCGCGAGGGCCTCGCCCCCGACTGGATCAAAGCCTTTGAGAAAAAATTCAAGGACTTGCGCATCCCCGCGCGTTTCGAGCGCCTCAAAAAAGGCGCCGCGAAAAATCCGGCGATGGTGCTGCTGCCCGAGGCGCGGCGCATGTCGCTGATTTTCGACGACCTCGACCCCATCGACACGCTCGAGATCGACGAGGACAACCTGCCCGAGGAGCCCTTCGACCTGACGGTCAAGGAAGACCCCTACTTCGAGCGCATGCGCGGCGGGCGGCGCGTCAAACAAGTGCCCAAGCCCAAGGATTTTTTACCCGAGCAATACGTGCCGAAAAGCCTTTAATTTTCACCTAAGCGAAAAACCGCCATCAGGCGGTTTTTTCGTAAAGCAAGCCGCGTGCCAAACGAGCCCTCCATCCGCATAAACCTTTTCACCCGCGCCGCGATCGCCGCCGTGTTCGAGCGCCGCCGTGGCGCCGCACGCACTCTCTATTATACTCAGCAAACACAGGCGCTCGCCCAGCCGTGGATCGAATTTTTGCACTCGAAAAACGAATGCGCGCTGCTGTGCTCGCCGGAGGAATTGCTCCAACAATTCCCGCAAGCCGCCGAAGGGCTGCTACTGCAAACCGAACGCGCGCAACCCAAAGCACCGAGCCATTCGGATGTCCTGTCGTGGCAGCGCGCGGGCGAGGCGCTGGTGTGCCTGCAACACTGCGACCAAGCCGCGTTGCAAACGCTTCTGCCTCTCATCGCCGAGGCGGGTTTTAAAAACATCATTCTGGACGAACAGCAACCCTACCCCTGCGACAAAACATGGTCGCACGCACTGGGCGCGTTGGAGCTGTTAAAACTCTACCGCGTCGCCTCGCTGCGCTCGTTCTTAAAAAGCGCGCGCGCGCATTTTTTGACGGTGGGCATTTCGCACAAGGAGGGAAAATCACTGAACACCTTGAAACCGCCGCGCGCGCCCGGACGGCCTGTGTTGCTCGTGCTTGACGGACAAAAAAGCGCGTCACCCCAGACGGAACTCACCGTAAAAATTGAAACGCCCGACACCGAATTGCCCGCGTTTTTTCGGGTTTTACAAGCCGCCAACACAGGCGTAAAATGAAAGGTTTATGGCGGACGACATTTCCATAAACCGCATGCAGGCCGCCCACCCGTTGAAGCTGGGCGGGCGCGCGTTTTCGTCGCGCCTGTTTGTCGGCACGGGGAAATTTTCCTCGAACGAGATGATGCGGCAGGCCGTGGACGCCTCGGGCACCCAGCTCGTGACCGTGGCGCTCAAGCGCGCGCCGCTGGACGGAAAAAAAGACCCCTTCGCCGATATTCTGGACTTTTTAGACCCGGAAAAAACGCTCATCCTGGCCAATACTTCCGGCGCGCTCAACGCCGAGGAGGCCGTGCGCCTTGCGCGCTTGGCCGTGGCCGCAGGATTCCCAAAATGGGTGAAGCTCGAAATTCACCCCGACCCCAACTATCTGCTGCCCGACCCTATTGAGACCTTGAAGGCCGCCGAAATTTTGGCAAAAGAAGATTTTATCGTGCTGCCCTACATCAACGCCGATCCCGTGCTGGCGCTGCGCCTGCAGGAAGCCGGCTGCGCGGCCGTCATGCCGCTGGGCGCGCCGATTGGCACCAACCGCGGCATCGAAACGCGCGCGCAAATCGAGATCATCATCGAACAGGCGCAAGTGCCCGTCGTCATCGACGCGGGGATAGGCCGCCCATCCCACGCCGCGCAGGCGATGGAACTGGGGGTCGACGCCGTGCTCGTCAACACCGCGATAGCAGCCGCCGAAAACCCGGTTGAAACCGCGCGTGCCTTCGCCCTGGCCGTCGAGGCCGGTTTTGCCGCGCGGCGCTCGGGACTGGGCGCCATGCACACGCGCGCCGAGGCGACCAGCCCGCTGACGGGCTTTCTGGATTGAGACACTGATGCAGACCTTCTCGGAATTTTTGCGCGCCAGCGATTTTTCAACGCCCTTAGCGCGCGCCCATTCAGCGACACCCGCGCAGATAAACGCCGCCCTGCACGCCGAAAAATTTGACACGCTGGAAGACCTCGCCGCGCTGCTTTCACCACAGGCCGCGCCCTTGCTCGAGCCAATGGCCCAGCGCGCCCAGCGCGTCACCCGCGCGCATTTTGGAAAAACGGTGCGGCTGTTTGTGCCTTTGTATTTGTCCAACGCGTGTGTGAACAACTGCAAGTATTGCGGTTTTGGCACGCGCAACAAATTCGAGCGCACTACTATTTCCCCCGAGGAGGCCGAGCGCCAGGTGGAGATTCTCGCCGCGCACGGGTTTCGCTCGCTGCTGCTGGTCAGCGGCGAACACCCGAAGTTCGCCAACCAAGCCTACATTGAAGATTGCATCACCCGCGCGCTGAAACATATGCCGAGCGTCGGACTGGAGATCGCACCCGCCGACGTGGAAGCCTACCGCGGCTTTGTCGCGGCGGGGGCGGACAGCCTCACTGCTTTTCAAGAAACCTACCACGAGCCGACCTATTTGGAAATGCACCCATCCGGCCCCAAGCGCGACTTCGCCTACCGGCTGGACACACAGCAACGCGCGAGCCTGGGCGGGATGCGCCGCGTGGGGTTGGGCGCGCTTTTTGGGCTGCACGACTGGCGTTTTGAGACGCTGTGCCTGGCCGCGCACGCGCGCTGGTTGATGAAGCATTGCTGGCGCAGCGCCGTGACGATCAGCCTGCCGCGTATGCGCCCGGCTGCGGGCGGATTTTCTCCCGAGCAAAAAAACATCCCAAACGACCGCCAGTTCACCCAGCTCATCTGCGCCTTGCGCCTGTTTTTGCCCAATGTGGGGCTGACCTTGTCCACGCGCGAGGCGCCGCAATTGCGCGACCATCTCGCGCACATCGCCGTCACCCAAATGAGCGCCGGGGCCAGCACGGAACCCGGGGGCTATTCCCGCTGTCTAAAAGACCGGTGGGAACACACGACACACGACAACGGCGAGCAATTCGGCGTGGCGGACGAGCGTTCGCCGCGCGAGGTCGCCCGCGCCCTGCGCGAGGGCGGGCTTGAGCCTGTCTGGAAAGATTTTGACGCATCCCTAGTAAAATGAAAGACAACATCACCATCACCGCCAACGGAAAAACCTACGAAATGCCGCGCGCCACGACGCTGCCCGCCTTTCTCGAAGCCCAACAGCTCGAGCGCGCGCGCGTGGTCGTCGAGCACAACTGCCAGCCTGTCACGCCGCAGGCGATCGACCACATCGTCCTGCAAGACGGCGACGCGCTGGAAATCGTGCAGGTCGTCGCGGGCGGATGAAAACCCTTTTGGAAACCGAATTCATTGCCGGCATGAAACTCACCGACTTAAACACGGCCCGCGACATCGGCGCGAACTGTCTTTACGTCGAGCTGGGGCCCTTCCGCCTCGTGATGGACTGCGGGATGCACCCCAAAAAAATCGGGCGCCAGGCGCTGCCGGACTTTTCTCTGATCCCCGACGGGGTGCTCGATTTTATTTTGGTCACGCACTGCCATCTCGACCACTTGGGCGCGTTGCCCGTGCTTTTTCGCCGCCAGCCGCAGGCGCTCGTCTTGATGAGCCAGGCCTCGCAAGCGCTGGCCGCGCGCATGCTGCGCAATTCCTGCAACGTGATGAAGCGCCAGCGCGAGGAGCTCAACATCAAGGAATACCCGCTGTTCACGATGGGCGAGATCGAGCTGCTGGAGCCAAAAATCATGCCGATGGCCTACGCGCGGTCCAAACATTTTTCCGCCCCCAACGGCGAGGAGATCGAGATTTCCTTTCACATGGCCGGGCACGTGGCGGGCGCGGCGGGCATCAGGCTCGTTTACAAGCACCGCAAAATTTTCTTCACCGGCGACGTGCAATTCTCCGCGCAGCAGACGCTCGAGGGCGCGCAGTTTCCCGACGAGAATTTCGACACCCTCGTCATGGAAACCACCCGCGGCGCGACGCCGCGCGACGAGGAGTTTGACCGCGAAAAGGAACTCGGCCACCTCGTGCACGCCGTTGGCGCCACGATTTCGGGCGGCGGCAGCGTGCTCATCCCCGCCTTCGCGCTGGGGCGCATGCAGGAAATTCTGGCGGTGCTCAACACCGCGCGCAAACGCGGCGAGATTCCCGAATGCCCCGTCTACGCCTCCGGGTTGGGGATGGATTTGGTTGATTACTTCGACACGATCTCGCGCAAGACAAACGCCGTGCAGTTTCGCCGCAATGTCCTGCAGGAATTGGGCGTGCGCTCGCTGCGGCAGAATTTCAAGGGCGGCCAGCCGCCGGGCGAGGCGGCGATCTTCGTTCTGGGCAGCGGCATGCTGGTCGAGAACACGCCCTCCTACGCTTGCGCGGCCGCGCTCATCGAGGACAGCCGCAGCGCGATCTGCTTTGTCGGCTATTGCGACCCGGACACCCCCGGCGGAAAACTCATGGCCGCCGCCCACGGCGAAACCTTTTCCTTCGACGCGCTGCCCTACAACGCCCGCATCCGCGCGAAAATTCAAAAGTTCGACCTCAGCGGCCATGCCGACCGCGAGGCCCTTTTGGACTTCGCCCTGAAATGCGACCCGCGCGCCATCGTGCTGACCCACGGAGACCCCGACTCGCGCGACTGGTTCCTCGACGAACTGGCCATCAACGGATTTGGCAACACCATCGACCCCGTCCCCGGACAGTGGACGCTGGTTTGATTTTTATCGCCGCGCCGACGCCTTTTACCGTCTCAATACTCCCGTAAAAATTTCTCCAGTTTGGCGCGGTCGAAGTCGGGCATGGGCTTGTCGGGATCGTACTGGTAGGCGCGCGCGATCAGCTGGTTGCCCACGAGCCTTGTCAGCTTGCCCTTGGAATCGATCGCCTTTTTCTCGTAATAATTCACGTGGTTTGAATTGATGACGTTCTCCGTGCAAGTGGCGTCCTCCACGATGCCGTTGAGCATCTTGCACTGGTCAGACCAGTTGAACACGGCGTTGCCGCTGAAAGTGACCCCGCGCGTGCCGTTGCGCAAAACGACCGCGTTGCGCAGGCTTCCGTCCGCCGTGCGGCAGCCCGTGTCGATGATCTCGTTGCCGCAGATGCTCGCCCAGGTCACCTTGTCCAGAACGATTCCCTCCTGCCGGTGCCAGCAAAAGATGTTTCCGTTTAAACTCAACTCGCTCGTCTCGCGCTCGGCGTAAAAGGCCACGCCATCGAGCTGAAAAGTGCGGCAGCCTGTCAGGGCGACCGAGTTGCTCAGATCCGCCAGATGAAAACCGTACAGATCGGTCTGGAACACCTGGCAGCCCATCAGATTGATGACAATGGCGCGCTCCAGATAAAAACCTTTTTCGCCGCCGGCGACCACGCAGTTGGCAAAAAGGTTGGGGACAAAATCTCCCAAGACCTCGTCGCGCTCGAGCTTTTGCGCACAGAAGCCGGCGCGCTTGCAATTGAACGCCTTCACGGAATTGATCTCACATAAGCACGAGCCGTGATGCAGCCACACGCCGTAGTGCGCAAAGTCTTTTATCAGCAAATTGCTCGCGCGGCAATCGGCCGAATTTTCGATATCCACGCCGACCGAGAGGGCGCCGTCCTTTGTTTTTTTCGCTTGGGCAGGCTCGCAGATCAGGCAAAGGTCGCGCACGCTGCAGCTCTTGCGGTTGCTTATCCGCACGGCGGAGCCTTGGGCGTTTTTGAAGCGCAGGCGTGTCGAACGCCCCGCCCCGCACAATTCGCAAAAATCCGGAAGCTGCACCGTGCGCGTCACGACAAAGTCGCCCGCGCCCAGCTCTATTTTTCCACCGACGCTTCCCAGCGTTTTAAACGCCTTGTCAAACGCCTCATCCGCCGTCTTGAATTTGCCCACGACTTTGCGCGTGTCAGCTTCCAAAAGCCACACGCCGCCCGCGCGCGCGGCCAAAAAAAGCCCCTGCGCACCAACAAAGCGTTTTGTTTTTCCGGAAACAGCTTTTATTTTGGGAGAAGTTGTTTTTTTGCTCATGGATGAAGAAAAAAAATTTAAAACCTAATCTTGCCCTTTTTTGATCTGCGCCTGAACCCCCTTCCAGGTGACATCGCTCAAATCCCGCGCGGGCTTGGGGAAGAAGCGCGCGATCAACAACACGAACACGATAAAAAATCCGTTGGAAAAAACACAGGCCCACAGCAAATTCGGCACCCAGGATTCCAACCCGGGATGCGCCGCCTGCACGGTGGGAGAGCTGAGCATCAGCCACGTGACCATCAAGGCCACGGTGACCGCCATCGCCGTGAACGCGGCCTTGCTGCTGACCCGGGTGGAGAAAAAGCCGACGAAGAAAAGCCCCATCATTCCCGCGCTTAGCACCAGCGCCAAAATATTGCTGAAATCCTGCAGCGTGTTGTTGCGCCAGCTATTGATCAGCAGCGCCACCACAAACATCAGCACGCCCATCAGAACCGTGCACACGCGGCTTGCCTTTAAGTAGTGCCGCGCGTCGCCTTTTTTGTGGATGTAGTTTTGGTAAAAGTCGCCCATGAACGTCACCGAGCAGGCGTTGATCATGGGGGCGAGCGTGCTCAAGGTCGCCATCAGGATGCCCCCCATCACCAGCCCGCGCAGGCCGTTGGGCACCTGGGTGGCGATGAAGTACGGCACTATCTCCTCGGGCGTGCCGCGCAAGAGCATTTGGGCGACATAACCGTCGGGATTGATCTCGTAATACGCCCACAAGCTCGTGCCCAAAAAGTTGAAGTAAATCCACGTCGGCACGATGGTGACCGCCCCGACAAAGATCGCCAGACGCGCGTGGTTGAGGCTCTTGGCGGCGCGGTAGCGTTGGATGAAATCCTGCCGTGTGCCGTATTCGGCCAGGGTGCTAAAACACGCGCTGATCATCATCATCCAGACCGTTTTTTCCATGAAGCTGAATTCAAGGCTGCCGGGCGAGAATTTGCCGCTCTCCCATCCCATTTCGACCACTTTTAAAAACCCGCCGTCCACAAGGTTGAGCGCCATTGGCACCAGCACGGCGGCACCCGCGAACAGTATCACCACTTGCAGCAGTTCCGACCAGATGACCGCCTCGAACCCGCCGAGCATCGTGTAAAAGGTGGAGACGATTCCCAGCACCAGCATCACCGTGAGAATGTCCACCCCCAACACCACATGCAACGCCAGCGACGCGGCGTACAGAACGACGCCCAGGCGCATCACGTTAAAGGCCAGATACCCAAACGCCATGTACAGCCGCGCCCAGGGGCCGAAGCGTTTTTCAAGATACTCATACCCGCTGGGCGTGTTGACCTTTCGAAACAGCGGCACGATAAAATACATCGCCAAAAAGCCCGTGAAGATCATCACAAAGCCCGGATACACGTAGCGAAAATCCTCCGCGAAGGCATAGCCCGGGCTCGCCAAAAAACTCATGGCGGAGATCATCGTGCCGGTCATCGAAAAGCCCAGCAGCCAGCCGCTCATTCCCTTGGAGCCAAGGAAAAAAGAATTCATGCTTGTCTGCCGCCCCGAGAAAAAAACGCCAATCCCCACGCTGGCCAAAATGCACAGCAAGATGATGGTGATATCAATGGGCGACAGAAGCAACTGCATGAGGATTTTTTTGGGGAGAAAGTGAAAGCAAATGAGGGGCGATGAAAAACCGCCCTCTTATTTTGTTAACAATATACAATAGAAGCCCAAAGGCAAGCTCTTTTGCAGGCACGGGCAATTACAACGCGAATTTCATGCCCGTTCATTGTCCTGCAAAAAGAAAATTACTCGCGGGAAACCGCCCTACTCTTTCGCCAATAATCCGGCCGCTTCCTGTGCTTTAATTTTTTCCTGCAACCCCTGCCAGGTGACATCGCTCAGGTCGCTACTGGCCTTCGGGAAGAGGCGCCCCAAAATCAATGCGGCGATCATGAAAAACGAATTGGTCAGCACGCAAGTCCACAGCAAGTTCGGCGCCTTTTCGGACACAAGCACGGCATTTTCGCTCCACCATGCGCTTTTGAGCACCAGCAAGGCAAAGGTCAGTAAAACGGTGGAATAGGCGGTCACGCTCAGCACGGTTTTTGAGCCGAGGCGCTTCTTATAATAGGCCAGCACCGCCGTTAAAAACACGAGCAGCGAGATCACCAGCAAGTACGGAACCGCCGGCGTGAATTTTTCTTCTTTGACCACCAGCCACAACAGCATGAAGCTGATCGTCAGCAGCAGCGCCAACCCCGCCGCCTTCCCGCTGACGCGCCGGCTGAAAAAGCCCACGAAGAACAAACCCATCATTCCCGCGCTGACCACCAGCGCCAAAATATAATTGAACTCCTGCAGCGTGTTGCTGCGCAACTGGTCGAACAAAATGGCGATCACGATCATGAGCACGCCGAGGAAAATCGTCGAGACGCGGCTGCACAGCAAATAGTGTTTGTCGGAGGCGTTTTTGACCATCAGGCGCTTGTAAAAGTCATCCATGAAGGTGACAGAACACGCGTTGATCATGGGGGCGAGCGTGCTCAACGTCGCCATCAAAATCGCGCCCATCACCAAGCCGCGCAGGCCGTTGGGAATCTGGGTGACGATGAAGTACGGCACTATCTTTTCGGGCGTTGAATCCACCAGCATTTGCGCGACAACCGGGTCGGGGTTGATCTCATAATACGTCCACAGGCTCGTGCCCAAAAAATGAAAATAACCCCAAATGGGAATGATGGTCGCCGCGCCGATAAAAATCGCCAGGCGCGCATGGTTCGTGCTCTTGGCGGCGCGGTAACGCTGGATGAAATCCTGCCGCGTGCTGTATTCGGATATCGTGCTGAACACGTTGCTGATGATCATCACCCACAGCGTGGCCTCGACCCAGCTCCACTCGAGCGAGCCGGGCGAGAATTTGTCGGCGGCCATCCCCATGTCGATCACCGTCATGAATCCGCCGTCGATCAGGTTGAGCGCCATCGGCACCAGCACGGCCGCGCCGGCAAACAGCAAGACCACCTGCAGCATTTCCGACCAGATGACGGCCTCAAACCCGCCCGCCATCGTGTAGAGCGTCGTGGCGATGCCCAACACCAGCGTGATCGTGAGGATGTCCACCCCCAACACCACGTGCAGCGCCAGCGACGTGGCGTACAACACCACGCCCACGCGCAGCCCGTTAAAAATCAGAAACCCAAACGCCGCGTACAAACGCGCCCAGGTGCCGAAGCGCTTTTCCAAATACTCATAGCCGCTGGGCGCCGAGACTTTTCTAAACAGCGGCACAAAAAAGTACATCGCGCCAATCCCCGTAACGAACATGATCATGCTGGGGTAAAAGAAGAGCCAGTTCTTCGCAAAGGCAAACCCGGGCGTCGCCAAAAAGCTCATGGCCGAGATCATCGTGGCCGTCATCGAAAAACCCAGCACCCACCCGCTCATTCCCTTGTTACCGAGAAAAAAGGAATTCATGCTCACCTGCCTGCCGGAGAAATAAAAGCCAATCCCCACACTGGCCAAAATGCACAGGACAACGATGCTGATATCAATGAGGCTTAAGTGCGATTGCATAATAAAAAAAGGGATGCAGAGTAAATAATGAGATGAGCCGACAAGGACTCCACCGGCCCGCCTTTTCCATTGCCCGCGATGTTTCGCGCAAGGCGTAAAAAGACCTTTTTAGTTTTTCAGAAAATTTGTGGTGATGTCGAACTTTTTATTTTTCGGAAAGAGCAGATTTTTTGACGACTCCATGGGGAACATGATCAATTTAGATCAGAAATAGATCATTGAATGAACACAAATAGCCTCATTATGGTATTTTTTATTTTTAAAAGTTAATTGTCGGCCATTTTTAAAACATCAAGAAGGGGATGTTTTTTATCAAAATAGCGTCATTTCCCGGTGTCAAAAATAAGCCGATATTCCGCTTTGACTTCGATTCACGCAAAAATGAGACTAAGTGTGTGACAAAGAAGCGCCGCAAACGCCCTTCTCACAATCCCACCTCTTCTTACCAACCCACCACGCACCCTTACATGAAAAAACTACTCCTTTCCCTTGCATGTATCCTGCTGCCGGGCGCCTTGGCGGCCCACGGCGCCGCCGACCCCACACAGCCGACCAAGCCGCCGACCACCTACACCGGTTCGGGCGCAAACTGGACGAATACCGGCAACCTCGCAAACACGACGCAGGCATGGAACTGGGCGGACACCACCAGCCGCTTGTGGGACACGACGAACGGTTTTGGCAAACCGGCAGCCCCCTTTGATTACGACACGGACAACCCCGACGGCATCATGCGTTACGGCAACTATTGCGCGGCCATCCGCAACAACGCCGGCGGCGTCATCTACGTTGACGGGACCAGCGGCTACATAAACATCCAACGCATCTACAACCAGATTTCAAACACCGCGGGCACGGGCGGCGTCGAGATTCGTGACGGGGCCATGATCCGGCTGGAAGGTTTTAACAGCGCCAATGGCGGCATTCTCAACGTCGGCGGCATGGCTGCGGGAGTGACTTATGCCATGACCATGTCGGACGGCCAACTCTACATCGCCGGATACCATTTTGGCGACGCGCCTGACCTGACCAAAGGCATCCTGCACGTAGGCATGGGGGGCGCCAACAATTATTTCACCCAAACAGGCGGGCTGATCACGGTGGAAGGCCAAGTCATCATCGCCAACGGCACGGGCACTCAAGCCACCTACAATCTCAGCGGCGGCGAGCTGCGCATCTATGGGGCGGGTTCGACCAGCGGATTTCGCGTAAACGCCGCCAACGCCACAGACGGTGTGTTCAACTGGACGGGCGGCGCCTTTCATTCCACCCGCGTCTTGAGCAATCTGACCAACTCCGGCACGGGCATTCTGGCCGTCGGCGGCACCGGCCTCATTGGGCAAAGTCAAATCAACAACGCCTCCGGCCAGGTGACACAAAACCTCACCTACCGCCAGGGCGCCAACGCCAAGATGGCGATCGACATCGCGGGCACCACGCGCGTGAACATCTGGGCGACCGACGTGCAAAAAGCCACCGGCTACGACAATGTTGACTGGATCAACTCCGCGACCTACAACCAAAACGAATTCATCCTGGAAGACGGCACGACGATCACGCTGAACCTCA
>JAKPNF010000112.1 GCA_029548565.1 Verrucomicrobiota bacterium | reverse complement strand
AGCCTGGATGGCGGCACCGATGCCGACCACCTCATCGGGGTTGACCCCTTTGTGGGGGTCCTTGCCGAACAGGCGCCGTACGGCTTCCTGCACGGCGGGCATGCGCGTCATGCCGCCGACCAGCACCAGTTCCTTGATCTGGTCTTTGGCCAGCTCCGCGTCTTTGAGGCATTGCTCAAAGGGCGCGATCGTGCGCTGGGCGAGCGACTCGGTGAGCTGCTCGAGCTTGGCGCGCGTGAGCGTCACGTTCAAGTGCTTGGGCCCGGAGGCGTCGGCGGTGATAAAGGGCAAATTGATGTCCGTCGATTGCGTGGAGGACAGCGCGATCTTGGCCTTTTCCGCCTCCTCTTTGAGGCGCTGCAGGGCCATCGGGTCGTTGCCCAGGTCGATGCCGTTGTCCTTTTTGAACTCGGCGATCAGCCAGTTGATGATGGCGGTATCCCAGTCGTCGCCGCCCAAGGTCGTGTCGCCGTTGGTGGCCTTCACTTCAAAAACCCCGTCGCCGATTTCCAGCATCGAGATGTCGTAGGTGCCCCCGCCCAAGTCATACACGGCGATGATCTCGTCGCTCTTTTTGTCCAGCCCGTAAGCCAGCGAGGCGGCCGTCGGCTCGTTGATAATGCGCATGACCTCCAGCCCCGCGATGGTGCCCGCGTCCTTGGTGGCCTGGCGCTGCGCGTCATTGAAGTAGGCCGGCACGGTGATGACCGCCTGCGTGATTTTTTCGCCGAGGTATTTTTCGGCGTCAGCCTTGAGTTTTTGCAGGACGAACGCGGAAATCTGCTCGGGCGCGAAGGTTTCGGTCTTGTCGCCGACCTTGCACTGGATGGCGGCCCCGCCGTTTTTGCCCTCGACGAGTTTAAAGGGGAAGCCCTTGGCCTCCTGCTGCACTTCGGAGAACTTGCGGCCGATAAAACGCTTGGCCGAGTAAATGGTGTTGGCCGAGTTGGTGACAGCCTGGCGCTTGGCGGCCTGGCCGACCAGACGCTCGCCCGTCTTTGTGAACGCCACGATGGACGGCGTCGTGCGCGCGCCCTCGGAATTCGGGATCACGACCGGCTCGCCGCCTTCCATGACGGACATGCAGGAATTGGTCGTCCCCAAGTCAATGCCTAGAATTTTGCTCATAAGGTGTGTTTCTTTCTTTGGTTGTTAAAATTAAATGTGTATGCCCTTTTATAAAGCAAGTGGCGTGCCAGTTTGTTTATATTTTTATTTTCCACCTGAAAATGAAGCGCTTATGGAATAAATGGCGTTGTAAATGAAAATCAAACCCTGAGAAAAGCGGGACAAGATGGCGCTTTTTCATATTCAGGCAGCCATATTGTCTCACTTCCTCAGGGCTTTAAAATGTCTTCCAGCACTGCTGCGCACTGGCGGGCCGCTGCGAAAATACTCCAGTAACGCGGCGGAAGCGTGGATCTCTCGCGCAAAGAGACTCCCGTTTGTTCTGCGTGCTCATGGCTGGATAGGTGCTTGGTTTTTTACAAAAGTAATAATTATTAAGCCATCATTTCAGACGACTAAATTAACCATAGCACGATTATCCGTAAGCGCAAACGCGCGGCGCCTTTTTTCCATTCAAAAACCAACGCCTACGCCCAGTCGTGCGGGTGGACTTTTTTGTTGTCGCGCTCGTTGGGCGGGGTTTCGGCGCAATAGACGGCCAGGCGGAAGTAGCGGACAAAATCTTCCGGCAGTTCCTTGTTTTTTTCACGCGCTTGCTCGAAGAGGACTTCAGGGGAGCGGCCTTGCAGTTCGTACAGCTCGCGCAGGCCTATGTCCATCAGCGCGCGCGCCGCCTCTATGCGCATGTTGGGCACCTTCATGAAGGAGCTTTGCAGCGCGGCCATGTCCACCTTTTTCTTTTTGCCGCGCGGCTTTTTGGCGCCCATTAATTCTTCGGGGGAGACGCCTAAAATCTTTTCAAAAAAATCGCTCATTAAATTTTTAAAGGAATGTTTTTATTTTTGTTCGTTTCGTTCGTGCGTGAGGGCGAGCGAAGGATGAAATTTCAGCGCCTCGTCGCCCTGCAGCACGCCGAGCGGATCGGCCCAGGCGGCAAAGGCCATCATGGCGGCGTTGTCGCCGGTGTGCTCGGGCTTGGCAAGCAGCAAAGGGATTTTTTCATCCTGCGCCAGTTGTTCAAACGCCCCGCGCAAGGCTTGGTTGTTAGACACGCCCCCGCACAGGCCGAGGCTCGCGGGTTTATTTTCCGTCACCAGCCGCCGCGTCTTGCGCGTGAGTTGGTCGATGACGGCCTGTTGATAGGAGGCGCACAAGTCGGCCTTGGCGGAAGAAATTTCCTCGGCGCTCATTTTGGCGAGCCGGTAGCGCAGGCTGGTTTTAAGGCCGGAAAAGCTGAAGCTGACAGGCTCATTGCGCGGCGTAATCGCGCGCGGAAACTCAAAAGCGTCCGCCTTGCCGCCCAGCGCGCACTTTTCCACGAGCGGGCCGCCCGGATACGGCATGCCGAGCAATTTCGCGCCCTTGTCGAGCGCCTCGCCCGCCGCGTCGTCGAGTGTCTGCGCGAGTAATGCTATATGCCCGTCTTTTTTTATAAGGTAGGCCAGCGTGTTACCGCCGGAAACGAGCAGCCCCAGATGCGGCAGCAGCGACCCAAAGGCTTTTGAAAAGTTTTCCGGGTCGCGTTCGTGCAAGGGAATAAAGGGCGAAAACGCGTGCCCGCGCAGGTGGTTGACGCCCACCAGCGGCAGCGCGTGCGCCGTCGCGTAGCCGACCGCAGCGGCCATCCCGAGCGCCAGGCATCCCGCCAGCCCGGGCCCGCATGTGACGGCCACTTGGGAAATTTTCGCGGCCTCGGGATGTCTTGCCACTTCCTCAAACAAGCGCGGGAAATGCGCCAGATGCTCGCGACTGGCCAAATCCGGCACGATGCCGCCGTACTGCCCGTGCAGGGCCACCTGCGAGTGCACCCACTGCGCAACCATGCCCCGCACGGGGTCAAACAGCGCCAATGCGGACTCGTCGCAAGAACTCTCCACGGCCAATATCATACCCTCCATTGAATTTGTATTTCCCCAAAAAGGGAATTTCTTTTTTAATGAAAGAGAAAATGGACGGCTCATTGCATTCACAGGCTATTTTGGAGCACCTGCACACCCAAGCGACAGCGGGGATGGTTTCCTACGCCCAATTTTCGCGCACGGCGCTATTTTTGCCGCAGCATGGCTACTACGCGCAGGAGGACAGGCAACGCGTGGGCAAAAGCGCCGACACGGATTTTTACACCTCCAGTTCCTTAAAAGGCGGCGTGTTCGCGCGACTGCTGTTAAACGCCTTCGAGAACCTGCTGGGGCGCGATTTTTGCGAAACGGCCACCCTCGTCGAAATCGCCGCCGAGCCGGGCGCGGGGCTGTTTGAAAAAGAAAAGGGAATTTTTAAGGACACGCTTACCCTGCGCCTGGGCGACGAATTGAAACTGCCCGAACGCGCGGTCGTGTTTGCCAACGAGTGGCTCGACGCGCAGCCCTTTCACTCGTTCAAAATGGGCGAAGACGGTTGGACGGAACTGGGCGTCGACGTCTCACAAGACACACTCAAAGAAGTCACGCTGCCCTGCCCCACCCCCGCAGGCGCCCGCTTCATCGCCGAAAAACTCGCGGACAAAGACGCGCCCATTGGCTACCGTCTGGATATTTCGCTCGAAGCGCCGCAACTGCTCGAAAAAATGGCCGCCCAAAATTTCAAAGGCGCGTTCGTCACGGCCGATTACGGGCGAACTTTTTCGGAATTGCTCGAAATGTGCCCCGAGGGTACCGCGCGTGCGTTTTTCAAACATCAAGTCTCCGGCAAGCTCCTAAACAACCCGGGCACACAAGACCTCACCTGCGATGTGTGCTGGGACGACCTGTCCACCATTTTAAATGACTGCGGTTTTTCCGACATTCAAATCGAGCGCCAAGAACGCTTCTTCATGCGCCACGCCCTGCCCGCCGTCTCAAAAATCATCGAACAAAGCCCCGTCACCAGCCCTGAAAAGCGCGCCCTCACAGAACTCCTGCACCCCGGCGCGCTTGGAGCACGCTTTGAAGTCCTCTGCGCGATCAGGAAATCCTGAGGGAAATTCGATTGACAACTTTCGAAAATAAATGAAATTATTTTCCTTTTAACATGAAAAAAATAGCACTCATCGCTTCGTTCGTTTTCGCCTGCGCCGCGCTTTGTCCCGCCGATATCAACTTCCCGGGCTGGGCCAAAGCATGGAGCGACTCCGATGGCCAAACTTACATATATGAAAACAATGTCGGAAACGCCGACACCATGACTGTCACCTTCGAGGTCGGCAATACTTCCAATTTCATCCTTTACACGTCGCTTGACGGGGTTATACACGACGATGTCGGCGACGTTTTGGACACCGCGATTCTGGGTTTGTGCTTTTTCGGCAACGACACGATTCAGTTCGGCGGCTCCTCAAAGGGCGACATAAAATACATCAATGATAACATTCCCCTGCAAGGTTCTTCGCAGATACTTCAGCTCGAAGTCAGCTGGGATGACGACTATTATTACTACAGCCTGTACAACGAAGACCGCAGCGCGCTGCTTGATTCGTTTGACATGGTAAGGGAGAGCAGCGGCGCTTTCCTGTCGTCCATCACTTTTTTCGGAAATGGCGACGACATCATCAATATCGCGTTCAGCCCGGTTCCCGAACCGGCGGCCTTCGCGGTGCTGCCGGGGGTGCTGGCGTTGAGCCTTATCATGTACCGTAAACGCGCGGGCGCGGCGGGCAGGAAATAGGCTTGCCAAGCGTTTTGCAAAAATCCACAATGGTTCTTTAACCTTTAATTTTAGACCACCATGTCACGCATTTGCGCCGTCACCGGCAAGCGCCCGACCAAGGGCTCCATCATCAACCGCAAGGGCCAGAGCAAGAAAAGCGGCGGCATCGGCACGCACGTCACCAAGAAGACGAAGCGCCGCTTCCGCCCCAACGTGCAAAA
>JAKPNF010000080.1 GCA_029548565.1 Verrucomicrobiota bacterium | reverse complement strand
GGTGAGGCAGCCGGGCTTACCGGTGGCCGGCGAGGGAATCAGCGCGTATTCGTCGGGCGCGGCCTCGGTGTATTCCTTGAGCACGACCGGTTCCAGATCGCCCTGTTTGCCGAGCTTACGCTTCATGGTCATCGCATCCTGCTCCGCTTTTTCCTGCATCCCCGCGTCTTCCAGCGCGCTGACGTAGCCGATCTTTTCGCCCGCCACAATCACGGGGGCGAAGAACAACTGGTCGGCGCGAAAACGCATCTTGGTCTCCTTGCAATCCACCATGGGGTCGGAAAACCCTTCGACGTGGCCGGAGGCCTTCCACACATCGGGATGCGAGATGATGGTGCAGTCGATGCCCACGACATCGTCACGGCCGTGCACCATGTCCTGCCACCAGGCGTTGCGGATGTTGCGGCGCAACTCGGCACCCAGCGGGCCGTAGTCAAAGAAGCCGTTGACGCCGCCATAAATCTCGGAAGACGGAAAGATAAACCCGCGGCGTTTGCACAGCGAGGTGAGAGTGTCCATGGAAGGCGTGGCGGTGGGTGTTTTTTCGCTCATTTTAAAAGGCTAATGATGAAAAACATGCGTCCGATCGTCAAGCGGGAAGGAAACGGATTATAAGAAGGACAACGCTGCGCGCGGCGGGGGTGCTCTGCCATTTTAATTGGGATTCAAGATGGATTTTGACTCGTGAAAAAGTGCTGCTGCGGTAAAAAATGGCATCTGAAAAAGAAGCGGTATGGCTTGTTTTTTGTGCCCGGTTTGCGGTTGATTGACTTGTTGTTTGTGCGGTTTTATACTGGGCGCAGACCTTTAAAAATCCTAACTTTTGCCCCGTGCTTCTCTTTTTTTCAGGCATCTTTCTTTTGATTGTCGGGTATTTTTTATATGGGCGGCTCATCGAAAAAATTCTGGCGCCCGACGACCGGCAGACACCCGCGCTCAAATATGCCGACGGCGTGGACTATGTCGTTTTGCCGCACTGGAAAAACATGCTCATTCAGTTGCTCAACATCGCGGGAGTGGGGCCGATTATCGGGGTGATTTTGGGCATAAAGTTTGGAACCATTGTTTTTATTATCCTGCCGATCGGCAACCTGCTCGCGGGTGCCACGCACGACTTTTTGGCGGGCATGATGTCCTTGCGGCACAAGGGGGCGAATTTGCCCACGCTCATTAATTTGGCGCTGGGGAAAAACTATTATCGTTTTTTCGCGGTGTTCATGGTGGGATTGCTGCTGCTGGTCGTCGCTGTGTTTGTGAATATTCCCGCGAGCATCGTTGACGGCTTTTGGGAAGGCAGGGCCGATTTTTGGATAGCGGTCGGCGTCGTCTTTTTGTACTACGTGTGCGCGACGCTGTTTCCCGTCGACAAGATCATCGGGCGTATTTATCCCTTCTTCGGCGCTTTGCTGCTCATTGGCACGCTGGCGATGTGCGTCGCGCTTTTTTACAACGTTTTCAAAGACCCTTCCCTGCTCGCGCAGTCGGAAGGTTTTTTGCAGCACAAGTTCACCGCTGAAAATAATTTCCCCATCGTCCCCATGTTGTTTGTGACGATCGCCTGCGGGATCATCTCCGGCTTTCACGCCACGCAGTCGCCCATCATTGCGCGCACCATGAAAAGCGAGCGGCAGGCGCGTTCGAGCTTTTACGGCATGATGGTCGCCGAGGGGCTTATCGCCATGATCTGGGCGGGCGCGGGGCTGGCGATTTATAACCTGTTTCCCGAGCTCATGCAGAAGGCCGCGCCCAAGGTGCTCCTGGATGTCACCGATTATTTTTTGGGTTCCGGGCTGGGCCTTGTGACCATTCTGGGCGTGATTGCGCTGGCGATCACTTCCGGAGACACCGCCATGCGCGCGCTGCGCCTGAGCCTGGCGGAGATCATGGGCATCGACCAAAAAAGCCTCAAAAACCGTGTCCTGCTATGCCTACCGCTGATCGCGGTGGTCGTCGTTCTCGTTGCCTGGTCAAACATCAGTGCCGACACGTTCATGTACCTGTGGAATTATTTCGCCTGGGGCAACCAGGTGCTGGCGGCTTCCACGCTTATGGCCTGCGCCGCGTGGCTGTGGAGTCTGGGGAAATTCGGTTGGATCGCGGCGCTGCCCGGTGCCTTCATGGCCTTTGTGGTTTTCACCTATATTTTGTGGATCTCCCCCGACCACGGCGGCCCTGCCGGTTTTGGGCTGGATCTGCACACCGCCTATGCCGTCGCGCTCGCGCTCACACTCGTGCTGCTGGGCTGGGTCTACCTGCGCTCCAAAACAACTCCGCCCAGAAAATTTTAAAACACGCATCCTTCAATTTCATGCCCACGCAAAAAATAACACTCAAGCAATTCACAAAGGCGCTCACCCAAACCGCACTCTCGCACGACACCAACGCCCTGCGCGCCGCCCTGAACGCCGGCGCCGCCGAGATCGCCCAGCAACAACTCGCGCGCAAAGACAACGCCCTGCTCGCCGTGCTGCCCTCGGGCTTCACCGGCCGCTTCGCCCGCGTCTGGGAAGCCTCCCAGCAAAAAAACCCCCGGCGAACATTCCCCCTTTGTCGATTACCTGCTAAGCGTCGCCACCGACGGCAACCCCGAAGAACTGCGCACCGCCCTGTTCGGAGCCATCGCCGAAATCAACGCCCACGAGCAACTCCAAAAAAACAAATACCCCCTCGCCTACTGGCCCCACGACTTCGTCGAACGCATCACCCAAAACCCCCAAAACGATTTCGAACACGAACTGGCGCGGCTGTTTAAGGCGAAAAAGAAGTGAATGTTTTTGTTGGATGATACGGGCGGATTGAATCGGCGAGGAGAGCTTACGCAAAATCCTCCGTCACCAACAAGGTCGTCTCTCCCGCGGCGCGGAAGGCGTGGAAATTTTCAAAGGGCAGCAGGGCGTTGTCGCCTTTTTTCAAAAAGCCGCCTTCGTTGGTTTCTTCCAGCATGCCGTCGACCACGCCGATCAGGCGCGGCTGTTCGCAGGCGGAAAAGCCCACGGACTCGCCGTCTTTGAGGCGGATGCAGGTCATTTTAAATTCCGGGGCGTCGACGAATATCTGCTCGGGCTTGCCGTTAGGTGTTTGCAATTGCGCGTCGGTGTCGTCCCACAAAATGGATTTGAGCGACTGCTCGACGTGCAGGGCGCGCGGCTGGCCGTCCAACCCCACGCGGCCCCAGTCGTAGACGCGGTAGGTGGTGTCGGAATTTTGTTGCACCTCCAAAATCAGGCAGCCCGCGTCGATCGCGTGGATGCGGCCGGAGGGCACGAACAGGCAGTCGCCCACTTGCGCGGGGAAGCGCGTGAGCAAATTTTCCGCCGTGTTGTCTTTGAGCGCCTGTTCGAATTTTTCGCGGGTGGCTCCTTTTTTGAGTCCCGCCAAAACCGCCGCGTCTTTCGTGGCGCCTGCGATGTACCAGGCCTCCGTCTTGGGTTCGCCGCCGAGCGTTGGCGCAATGTCTTTGGGCGGGTGGACTTGCAGGCTTAGGCGTTCTTGCGCGTCGAGCCATTTCACGAGAATCGGGAAGCGGCGCAGGGGATCCCAGTTCGGTCCCATGATGCCCGCGGGGTTTTCCTCGATAAGCTCGCGCAGGGTTTTGCCTTTGAGCACGCCGCTGGCCACGACGGATTGCGCCTCGGGGCGGTCGACAATTTCCCAGCTTTCCCCGATAACCAAACCCGGCAACAGGGTGCGCCCCAGTTCGCTTTCGAAGGCGCGCCCGCCCCACACGCGCTCTTGGTACAAAGGTGTAAATGTCAGAAATTTCATGGTTTTGTGAATTTTAGAAGACGATATGAACTTACTCCAGTTAGAAAAGTGCTTTTTGTTTTGTGAAAAACTGTCCGTGCGCAGGGCAAAACTTCGCCCACAGGCAATTTATCTTATTCAAGATAAGATAGTTATGCTATGTGAATAACCTGTGGAGATCTTGCGCCTAAATCCTTAACCTGTTCCGATTCAAACAGTTATGAGAATAGTCACAATTGGTTGAAGCGCCCTTATTTTTGGCCGTCCAACGCTGCCTTGATGAAGGCCGCGAACAAGGGGTGAGCGTGGTTGGGCTTGCTCTGGAATTCGGGGTGGAACTGCACGCCCGTCATCCAGGGATGCTCGGCCACTTCCGCGATTTCCACGAGGTTTCGCTCGGGATTGAAGCCCGCCACGCGCAGGCCTTTTTGCGCAAGCGCGTCGCGGTAGTCGTTGTTAAACTCATAGCGGTGGCGGTGCCGCTCGCTGACAAGCTCCTGGCCGTACGCCTTGGCGGCGTTAGTGCCCGGCACGAGCTTGCAGGGGTACGCCCCGCGGCGCATGGTGGCGCCCAGTTGTGTGATGTGCTTTTGCTCCTCCATCAGGTGAATGACAGGCTCGGGGGTCTTTTCGTCGAACTCGGCGGAGTTCGCTTTTTTAAGCCCCAGCACGTTGCGCGCAAACTCGATCACCAAAATCTGCATCCCCAGACACAGGCCGAAGTAGGGGATTTTTTTCTCTCTGGCGTATTGCGCGGCCATGACCTTGCCCTCAATCGCGCGGTGGCCGAAGCCGCCTGGGATGAGGATGCCGTCCAGCCCGCCCAAAATAGCCTCGGCGCCGTTTTTCTCGATCTGGTCGGAATCGATCTTCACGATCTTGACGGCGCTCTCGTTGGCGATGCCCGCGTGCGTGAGCGACTCGTAGACGGATTTGTAGGCGTCCTGCAGCTCGATGTATTTGCCGACGACGCCGATGGTCACCTTGTGCTTGGGGAAGCGCAGGCGGTGGGCGACGTCTTCCCACTCGCGCAAATCGCGCGCGGGCACGTTTAGGTGCAGCGCCTTGAGCACGAGTTCGTCGAGGTTTTCCTTGGCCAGCTCCAGCGGCAGCTCGTAAATGGAGTGCTTGACGTCCTGTTCCTCGATGACACATTCCACCGGCACGTTGCAAAATAAACTAAGTTTGCGGCGCAAATCCTCCGGCAGCGGGTGCTCGGTGCGGCATACCAGAATGTCGGGCTGGATACCGATCTCGCGCAGTTTGGCCACGGATTGCTGCGAAGGCTTGCTCTTAAGCTCGCCGGCCGCCTGCAAATAGGGAACCAGCGTGATGTGGATAAACAGCACATTGTCGCGCCCCACTTCCAGCGCGAACTGGCGCATGGCCTCGAGGAAGGGAAGACCTTCGATGTCGCCGGTGGTGCCGCCGATCTCGGTGA
>JAKPNF010000045.1 GCA_029548565.1 Verrucomicrobiota bacterium | reverse complement strand
TGCGCCATGCGCCTGCGCAGCGCGGCGCCCACCAGCACATTCCAGAAAAAGCCGACCGCCACGGCCCCCAGCGGCACGCAGATCAAGACCCCGAGCACATTGGGCACGCGCGTTTCCAATAGCGGGGCGAGCCACAGCACGGCCAGCAAGCCCAGCACGACCGACGGCAGCGAGGCCATCATCTCCATCGTGGACTTGACGATCCCCTTGGCGCGCGAATGCAAAAATTGCGACGTGTACACGGCGGACAACAGCGCCAGCGGCAAGGCGAACGCCATCGCGTAAGCCATCCCCTTTAAGGTTCCGAAGATCAGCGGCACGAGCGAGAATTTTGCCTCCGTGCCGCCGGCCTGCCCCGTCTGCCAGGCATAGGAGGGCCGCGGCGCGTCCTCGTACCAGATTTTGGAGAAAAACGCGCCCCACCCGCCGTCGGGGTGCGGGTCGTCGAGGTCGTAGATATGCAGGTTGCCCTGCGTGTCCAGCAAGTTGAGCTTTGTGTAATGCGCGCCGACAAAACCGCCGCGCAGCTCAAAGGGCAACTCGCCCCTCCAGCGCACGCGCGCGGTCGTGTTATGCAGCAGCGACACGGCGTTGCCGCTGCCCGTCAAAAACGCCTTGTCCGCCGTGCCGACGGACAAAAAGGAAGCCCGCTGCCCCGAGGAAAGCGGCGCGAAATTTTTTGTCCGCACCCACAGCGGATAGGGCGAGTGCTCGTCTGGCGTCAGCGCGAAGCTGCGGATGTCGCCGTGCTCGCTCACACACACCAGCGTGCGGTCGTCCGGCAAAAGCTGGCACTGCGAGATCGCCACATCGCCCAAATCCTCGAAGGGGAAAAATTCCTGGCGCAGGCCCGGCATCGTGGCGCCCCTGACCAGATAACGCACGCGCCCGTCCTCGAACACCAGCAGCACGCCCTCGCAATTTTTCATGATCAGCACACGGTCGATGCGCGTGTCTTCGGGCAGCAGGTAGCTCAAATCCAGATGGCGGTCGGGCACGGGGATCTCGGCCTCCAGCAGCGTGCGCTTTTGCACGAGCGTCATCCCGTAGACGCGTTCATGCCCCTCAACTTGCTGGACAACCACCACCAACTGCCGCGTGTCGGCAAAGGCGTACTCGGCCATCGTGACAGGGTGGCCGACCTTGCCGATCGGGTACGGCCCCAGCGCCAGCAGGCGCGGTTTGACGGAGCGTTTTCCCGTCTCGTCAAAAGCGGCGGCCCAGTCGATCATCACCGTCATCGTGCAGCCGTCGGCAAAGCCGATGAGCAGGTGGCTTTGCCGCGTGTCGTAGCGAACGAAGGTGATTTCCTCGTTGTCGGGAATCGCCACCTCCTCGCGCCACGAGACCAGCTGCGCCGCGGCAAGATCGTAAAAAGTCAGATACTGCTGGCCGGGCACGTAGCTAAACAGCAACTGCTGCCAATCGTCCGCGCCATAGACCGCGTTTTCCGGCAGGTTCAATTCCAGCACGCGCTGCGGCTCGACCCGCGCGTCTTTAAACAAGGGAAGCACCTGCCACACGAGAAACAAAAACAACCCAAACACACCCACCACCACCAAAAACCCGCACCCCCCCACAAACGCGCGCACCGCCTTGTCCGTCGCCGCGATTTTGGACGGGACATCGAAGCGCCGCGGATCGCGGCTATGGGGTTGTGGTTTCATGGGGCGCGCTTTTTTTACAACTCCTCGGAAAGCGCGGCGGTTTGCGCGGCGATGTTTTCAGGCAGCGGGAAGTAACCGTTGTCAACGGCGATCCGCCGCCCCTGTTGTGAAAGGATGAATTTTAAAAATTCGCGCGTCAGCGTGTCGACGCCCCGCACGGGATGGCGGTTGACATAAACATACAAAAAACGCGCCAGCGGGTAATCGCCCGAGAGGCTGTTTTGCAATGTCGGGGCGTAAGCCTGCCCGCCGTCGCCCACCGAGAGTTTCAGCGCGCGCACATTGGCGGTCAGACAAGTGACGCTGGCATAGCCGATGCCCAGCGGGTCGCCCGTGACCGCCTGCACCACCGCTGCGCAACCGGACTGCTCGTTGACCGTGGCGGCGTTGTCGCCCTTTTTCAAAACCGCCTGCTGGAAAAAATCAAAGGTGCCGCAACTGCTGTCGCAACCGTAGGCCGTGATGCCGTGGCGGGCGAATTCGCCGGAAAGCCCCAGTTCATTCCAGCGGGTGATTTTTTCCTCGCCGCGCAGACAGGACAAAGAAAAAATCGCGTCGGCCTGCCGCAGGCTGAGCGTCGTCAACGGATTGTCCTTGTGCACAAACAGCGCCACGGCGTCGATCGCCACGCGAATTTGCGCGGGCGCATAGCCAAAGTTTTTTTCAAACGCCGCACTCTCCACGGGCGACATCGGGCGTGACATCGCGGCGATCTGCGCCGTGGACTGAATCAGCGCGGGCACCGCCGTGCGCGAGCCCTTGCCCTGCACCTGGATGTTGACGTTGGGGTAAATCTCCGCGAAGGCCTGCGCCCACAACGCCATCAAATTGTTGAGCGTGTCCGAACCCACGACGTTCAAATTCCCCGTGACGCCCGACACCATTTTGTACTGCGGCAACGAAACATCCGTCTGGGACTTTGCAAAAAGTCCCGCGCCCACGGCACCGGCCAGAAGCACCATCGCGCCCGCGCATCTGATCGCCTTTTTCATAAAAACATGGGATGTAATTCAAAGACAAACGAGCGTCTTCGGTCTCTTCATCGTAACAATCTAATGTGTCAATTATGTTACGGTTTTGCGACCTGAAGGCAAAAGATTACTGTTTTCGTAGGCTTATTTTTCTAATCGAAAAATTTACGAAAATTTTGTTTTTATTTAAAATACAATGGATTGCATAAATTTTTATCGCTGCCAGACATTTTTATATCTATTAAAAATATAGAAATATGAAGCAAAAAATCCTATTCAAAAATTGATCCGAACCCCCCCCTAAAGAACCTTGAGCGATTGCGACAGTCCGTTCACACCCTCGAAAACTTTTCCCAGAGCCTGTGCGCGGCGTGGCGTATGTTCTGCGCTTCGTGCGTTTTTTCAAAGGTGCGGCTTTTTCACTCGTAAAAAAAAATCGCGCGGCGGATACTTTTTATAAAAGAAATGCCCGAATTTTCCGTAAAATTGCCCGCCGACTTGCAACGAGTCGTCGAAAAAATCGCCCTCGAAGCGCGACGGCGCGGGGGGCGCGCGCTGCTGGTGGGCGGCTGCGTGCGCGACCAGCTATTGGGCATGAATGTCATCGATGCCGACTGCGAAGTCTTCGGCATCCCCGCAGACGAATTGCAGGGGCTTGTCGAAAAAATCACGCGCGTGGATTTGGTCGGAAAATCCTTCGGCGTGCTCAAGGCGCGCGGGTTGCCGCTGGACGTGAGCCTGCCGCGCCGCGAACAAAAAACAGGCGACGGCCACAAGGATTTTTTAATCGCCGGCGATCCCTTGATGAGCTTCAGGGAAGCCTCCGCCAGGCGCGACTTCACGATCAACGCGATCTCCTGCGACCCCCTCACCGGCGAGCTGATCGACCCCTTCGACGGCCAAGGCGACCTGAAAAAGGGCCTGCTGCGCCACACCTCCGAACGTTTTTCAGAAGACCCGCTGCGCGTGTTGCGCGCGATGCAGTTTTTGGGGCGTTTCGATCTGAAAATCGCCCCGCAAACGCTCGAGCTGTGCCGCAGCCTCTCGATGGAAAACCTCTCGCGCGAGCGCGTGTGCGACGAGTGGCAAAAACTCCTGACGCAGGGCGAAAAACCCTCGCGCGGCCTGGAGTTTTTGCGCCAGTGCGGCTGGGTGAATTATTTCCCCGAACTCGCCGCGCTGATCGGCTGCGAGCAAGACCCCGTGTGGCACCCCGAGGGCGACGTGTGGGTGCACACCTTGCATTGCCTGGACGCCTTCGCCGCCAAGCGCATCTTTGACAAGCGCGAGGACTTCATCGTCGGCTTGGCCGTCTTGTGCCACGACTTTGGAAAACCGCCGACCACGCGACTCGACCCGCAAACCGGCCGCCTGCGCTCCCTCGGCCACGACACCGCGGGCGAGGCGCCCACCCGCGCTTTTTTGGCGCGCCTGACCGCGGAAAAGGACCTCGTGGAATCGGTAGTAGTTTTGGTGACGCACCACATGCGCGCGCTCGAACTGTACCGCGCCCGCGCCGGCGACGCTGCCATCCGCCGCCTCGCCCAAAAAGTCGGCCGCCTCGACCGCCTAGTGCGCGTGGACGACGCCGACCGCGCCGGCCGCCCCCCCATCACCTGGGGCCCGTCCCCCCAAGGCCACTGGCTATTAGAACGCGCCCAAGCCCTCGCCATAAAAGACAGCCGCCCCCAACCCGTCATCCAAGGCCGCCACCTCATCGCCCGCGGCCTGACACCCAACCCCCATTTCAAACAAATCCTCACCGACGCCTTCGAAGCCCAACTCGACGGCACCTTCACCCACGAACAATCCGCCATGCAATGGCTCGATGATTATTTGAAAGAAAAGAAGGAAGGCATACAGGATGCGGGGAAAACTTTTTTTGAATAAAAAAAGTCTTCCCCGCGCCCCTTTCAAAAAAATTTTATGACGGATGCTGCGCATCCTTGCGTGCGCACGTAATATCCAGATGCCCGCAAGCCCTTCTAAAAAAAATGCTGCACTTTCTTTTTCACCGAGGCAGCCCTTTCCCGCGAGTCAAAATCCTTCAGGGCGGATTTTGCCGCAGGATAGATGGGGGCCTGTACGCGTAGCGAGCTATTTATAAGCGAGCGGAGGGGGCGGGCACGCAGTGCCCGGTGCGAAGCACTGTCAGCGTTCAGCCGACACCCAAATTACTGGCCCCCATCGTAAGACAAGGCAAAATTCGCCCTGAAGGATTTAGGCCGCGGGAACGCGTGAAGATCGCCGATAGGCGAGATTTATGCGGGTAACATGTAGCAGCGTCCGCAATTCTGTATACCGCTTAGAACGGCGAAGCACCCCCGCCGCGCGCAGCGCCGCACTATTTGTCTTAAACCGCTTTTTTGAATAGATACGCCGAAAATCCCAACATCAATACCACCGGTATCCACGCGGCCAAAAACGGCGACACTATCGCGTTGCCCCCGAGCATCGCGCACACATTGACCAATATGTAAAACATCAAAAACAACCCCGCCGATTTTGACACACCCACCATCGGGTTGACGCGCACGCCCGCCACCGCGAAGGGCACCGCGATGCCCACCACAATCAGGCAAATAAACGGGTTGGCCAAAATCTCGTGGTATTTGACAAGGTAGCTGAGCAGGCGCGGGTTGTCCTTGGCGGGAATCGCGGCCAGCACGTTGCGAATTTCAAAAAACGAAAGATCTTTCGGGCGCTTGACGAGCGTTTGCATCAAGCGCGGGGTTTCCCTCCATTCGGGGCGCGGGCTTTCCTTGAAGCTGATGAAACGCAGCGGCTCGCCGGTCATGGGGTCAAAGGTCATCTCGCGGCCATTAAGCAGCACCCAGTGGCCGTCGACGTCGTCGAAATACGCCTCGTCGGCGACGGTGCGGACTTTTTCGCGCCCGTAATCGTCGCGCTGGTAGACGCTCACACCGAATGCGCGGTAGGAGTATTGGCTGAAGGCGTTGATCATCCACAAGCGCCCTTCCCTGCGGTTGTCGAAGCCCAAATCGTGCACCATGCCCACCGCGTCGGAACCTGTTTTTTTCGCCTCGGCGCTGAAGCGGGCGGTCTCTATGATCTGGCGTGAGCGTTCGACCGACACGGGTACCAGCCAGGCGTTAAGCAGCAGCATCACCAGCGCCAAAATAATTCCCGCGACAAATAGCGGACTGGCGATGCGCCACAGCGTGATGCCCACCGCGCGCATGGCAATGATCTCCTGGTTGCGGTGCAGCATCGCCATGCAAAACAGCACGGAGATGAGCATGCTCACGGGCATGACCACCGGCAGCAAACTCGGCGTGAGCGCCGCGTAGTATTTTAAAACCGTGGACATGCCCGCCTCGTCGCCCAGAAGCCTGCCGAAGGACGAGTTGGCGTCCACCAGCAACAGCACCCCCAGCGTCGCAAACAGCGCCAGGCTGAAGATTTTCAGCCATTCGCAAAAAATGTAGCGGTCCAGCAGTCGCATGAAAGATTAAAGCATAAAAACGGCGCGGCGTTTTGTCAGTTCAAAAAGCCCGCGCAGCTTTTGGGCTTTTCACCCGGCGAGCCTCGACGTTATGATTAAACCGTTTAGTTTTACCCCATGAAAGACCTGCGCCCCACTGAACAATGGAACACCCGATTGGGTGCGATTTTGGCGGTGGCGGGTTCGGCGGTGGGGCTGGGGAATTTTTTGCGTTTTCCCGGACAAGTCGCGCTCTACGGCGGCGGGACTTTCATGATCGCCTACGCGGTCTCATTTTTGATGATAGGCATCCCGCTATGTCTGGCCGAGTGGACGCTGGGGCGCTACGGCGGGCGCATGGGGTTTCATTCTTCGGCGGGGATTTTGGCGTGCGCGATGCGCCACCCGATCGGCAAATACATCGGGGTGTTTAACATCATGGTGCCGGTGTGCCTGTTTATGTACTACGCGTGCGTGGAGGCGTGGACGCTGGGCTACGCCGTCAACGCCGTGGCGGGCAATTTGGAATTCGAAAACATGCAGCAGGCCGAGGCCTTTTTCGCGGGCTTTGTCGGGCTGGGCGCCGACGGCGCGGCGGCGACTTTTTCCGTGAAGACGGCGGGGATTTTTTTGGGAATCGTGCTGGTCATCAACCTGCTGATCTTGTGGCGCGGCGTCTCGCGCGGGATCGAGGTGTTTTGCAAATACGCCATGCCCGCGCTGCTGCTGATGGGGCTGGTCATTTTGGTGCGCGTGCTGACCTTGGGCACGCCCGACCCCGCGCAACCCGAGCGCAGCGTCAACAACGGGCTGGGGTTCATGTGGAACCCGACCAAGCTCGTGCTGGAGGCGCGCGAAAGCCCGCAAGACGCATGGCGGCAAGTGCCCGCGCAAGAGGGCGGCACGCTCATCGGGCCAATCGCCATCGAGCGCGCGCAGGCGCAGGTCAGCGCCAGCCCCGAAACCTTGCGCGTGCGCCACATCGGCATCGGGGAACAACTGCTAAACCCGCAAATTTGGCTGGCGGCGGCCAGCCAGGTGTTTTTCACGCTGTCGGTGGGCATGGGCGTTTTGAGCACCTACGCCAGCTATTTGAAACGGCGAGACGACATTGTGGTCAGCAGCCTGTCCAGCGCCTCGGTCAACGAGTTTAGCGAGGTCATTTTGGGCGGCTTGATCACGCTGCCGGCGGGCGTCGCTTTTTTGGGCGTGGCGGGGCTTGCGGGCATGTGCAGCACCTTTGAGTTGGGCTTCAAAGTGCTGCCGCTGGTCTTCGGGCAGATTCCTTTCGGGATGCTTTTCGCGGCGCTGTTTTTCTTTTTGCTGTTTTTGGCGGCGGCCACCAGTTCCATTTCCATGCTGCAACCCGGTGTCGCGCTGTTTGAGGAGGTCATGGGCGTCAACCGCCGCCAGGCGCTGGCGATCTTGTCCACGCTCACCGTGCTGGGCGCGGGCTACTGTTTTTATTTTTCGGAAAATCTCTCCGCGATCGCCACGCTGGATTTTTGGGGCGGCAACTTTTTGGTGTTCGTGTGCGGGATGATCAACATCATCGTGTTCTCGTGGGTCTTTCCGCTTTCGCGCGGCTGGAAGGAGATGCACACCGGCTCCGCCGTCAAGCTGCCCAATTTCATGCAGACGGTTTTCCGCTTCGTGTGCCCGGGCTTTCTGATCGTGATCTTCGCCTACTGGATGCTCGGCAACGCCTTCGGCCCCGAACGCACGGACTCCCCCGTCATGGCGCATTTTCGCGAACTGTTTGTCGAGCCTTCCCCCGTGGCGTGGGGGGCGGTGCTCATCATGGGCTTTTTCTTTGTCTTTGGAACGCTCGTGATCAAATCCTCCAACCGCCTTGACCGCGCGCACCTGCTGCACGACAAGCGCCGCAAAACCCTCAAACGCCGACGCGCGACAAAATACCCATGACAATCGCAGGCTGGATAACCTTGGGCATTTGCGTGAGCCTGGTCATCGCGTTTGTGACCTGGTGTTTTTACAAGGTGTTCACCGACGAGGAATCCTCGCCCGACGAGCACGCCCTGCGCAAAAAATCCGCCCGCAAAAAAGCGCGGGATTGATGTAGCGTTGTTTTTCCGCCATGAAAAAAAATCCCTTTTTGTTTTTTCTAGCCGCGCTATTTTTAACCGGCTGCGGCTCGACCTCCGTCCACCGCGCGCGCCAGTACTCGCCCGATTGGGATGAGACGACCCGCGAGCGCATCACAAAAGGCGTGATCGCCAACGGCGACACGCGCCTGATGGTCTACATCGCCATCGGCGCGCCCCTGTACTCACCCAAGCTGACCGACGACGATTTGGAAAAATGGGAATACATCGGAAAAATAGAAAAACTCCCCGCGCTGTCCACCCCCGCGCCGCAGGGCGCCATCCGCTTTAGCTCCTCGAACGATACGGCCATCTCAAACCCTTTCGCCTCCGGCAGCGACAGCGCGCGCAACCTCGTGCTTTACTTTGGCGCGGACGAAAAACTGTTCGGCATGGCCATCCGCCCCACCAGCACCGGCGCGCGCGCGATTATCAAGCTGGAGGCCCGCAGTTACGCCCTGCCCCAAAACCCGCGCACGCAAACGAAAAAATAACATGACAAAAACGTTTTTCATTTTCACAGCACTGCTGTTTTTCCTGTGCACATGGCTGGGCGCGGCGCCCAAATATGTCATCGTTTTTATCGGCGACGGGTTCGGGCAAAACCAGCGTGAACTCGTGGAAACGGCCACCGGAGAAAAACTCAAACTAAACGCCCTGCCCTCGCGCGCGCCGACCACCACTTTTAACGCGCTGAACGAAACCACCGACTCGGCCGCCAGCGGCACCGCGATCGCCTGCGGACAAAAAACGCTCAACAAATGCCTCGGGCTGGACAAGGACGGCAAAGCGTTAAAAAGCATAGCCGTGCGCCTGCAAGAACGCGGGTTTAAAATTGGCATCGTCACCTCCTCCCCGCTCAACGACGCCACACCCGCCGCCTATTACGCGCACCAAAAAAGCCGCAATTTTAAACGCGCCATCACCGAGGAAATGGCCGCGAGCAATTTCGACTTTTTCGGCGGCCAGCCGCCCAGCAAGGACAAAAAGGAATCTTCGCGCGACGCCGAGCGCCTCACGCGCGAGATTCTCGAAAAAAACGACTACCATGTTTTTGAGGGCGACGACTGCCTTGAGCACTGCAAGCCCGGCCAAAAAAACGCCGCCTTGCGCACGCCGCGCCATCCGGGGTTTAATCTGCCCGCGGACAGCCCGAGCCTCGCGGACTTCACCCGCAGCGCCATCGCCTGCCTGGACAACGAGACCGGATTTTTTCTCATGGTCGAAAAGGGCGACATTGATTACTCCGGCCACCAAAACGACGCCGCCAAACTCATTCACGAGGTGCTGGATTTTGACGAGGCCGTGATGGTCGGCCTCGCGTTTCAAAAGCAACGCCCGCAAGACACCCTCATCATCGTCACCGCCGACCACGAAACCGGCGGCCTCATGCTGGACAACCCCACACGCGAAACGCTCACGCGCTTGTTCGCGCAAAAAACACCGCTCACCGCGATGAAAAAGGAAATCAGCCCGCTGGCCAAACAAGGCACGCCCGAAGCCAGGGCGCAGATGCTCGCCTTTTTCGAGGACAGTTTCTTTTCCTGCGAGGCGCCGTTTAGTGACGAAGAAAAAGCCCGTCTGGAAAAGGTGTGGGACGACTATGTCGCCCACAAGGAAAATTTACCCGGTTACGAAAGCATGTACGGCAAATACGCCGCCCCCGTCATAGAGGCCGCCCGCATCCGCGACGCGCGCTGCCGCATCCGCTACACCACCTTCGGCCACAGCAAAGCCCCAGTCTGGACAAGCGCCATCGGCCCCGGCCACGAAGCGTTTTCACTCCCAATGGACAACACGCAAATTCCGAAAAAAATCTGGAAGATTGTCATGCCGAACAGCGCGTGGGCGGAATGAAGAATACCTTTTCGCCTTTACCATCTTCATTCGCTTATATACCTTTCGGGTATGCAACTTATCCTTGGAATCGTACTGAGCGTTATAGTCGCGCTGGTGGCGCTGTTTGTCGTAAAAATTGTTTTTGATAAAGGACTGCCTTTCCTGTTGGCGATTGTCACCTGGATCGCATTTCTGATTGTGTTTCTTGTGCTGTGCGGTTTGCTCGGCGTTGATGGCACCTTCGGGTTTATCACCTATTTTCTCATCATCATCGCAGGCAGCAAATTTCTCGCCAACGGTTAAAGCGCTGCGATTGCTTTTACTGAATAATTCCCAGCACTTCGCCTTCCACGGCGTCACCGTGCAGGTGGAGGAGTTTTACACGGGCGAGTTGGTTGCGCAGGTTGCGCTTGTCTTTGGCTATGACACGTAAAAAACTCGCGGTCAGGCCCGGCCAGTAGTCGGGGCGGGGGTTTTCGAAAAGGACTTTTACGGTTTGCCCGAGTTGCGCTTTTGCCCAGGCGCGGTGTTTTTGGGCGGAGAGTGTCCTTAGGATTTCTGAGCGGCGGTGACGCTGCGCCACATCAACTTGCGGCATTTTGGCCGAGAGCGTGCCCGGGCGTTCGGAATAGGAAAAGACGTGCGCGTATTGGAAGGCGCTCGCTAAAAAATTCTCGCAGGAATGTTCAAACTCGGCGGGCGTTTCGTACGGGTGTCCCACCAGAATGTCGGTACCAAGCCCTATGCCGGGCACCTCGCGGGCGGCTTCATCGGCGAATTCCAATACCTGATCCACCGTGTGGCGGCGGCGCATTTTTTCCAAAACGACGGGGCTCATCGATTGTACCGGCAGGTGCAGATACGGCAGCAGCGCGTGCGCCTCGTCGCGCATGCGCGCGAAAAGCCCCGCGCCGTCCACGGTGGTCGGCTCGATGGAACTGATGCGAATGCGGTCGATACCTTTTATTTCGGCGATCGCGTCCACCAGATCCAGAAACGTTTTTCCGTCGTGCACGTAGCGGCCGATGTTGACACCCGTCAAAACCAATTCGCGCACGCCACGAGCGGCCAGAGAACGCGCTTCGGCCAGCGCGTCGGCAAACTCGCGGCTGCGCGCCGCCCCGCGCGCTTTCGGGACGATGCAGTAAGCGCACGCGAAGTCGCAGCCCTCCTGAATTTTTATCGGTGCGCGCTGCTCGAAGGCAGGCGCATCCGCGACAAAGGGCACGGTAAAATCCTCGCGCTTCAAACGCTCGCGCACGATCACGGGCGCGGGATTTTTGCCCTGCCCCACATAGTGCGGCAAATCGAATTTGCAATCGTTGCCCAAAACCAAATCGACGCCCTGCCAGTCGGAAAAATCCATCACCTTAGCCTGCGGCAGACAACCGACAACGGCGACAAAGGCCCCCGGATTGCGCGTAATCTGCTGGCGAATACTCTGCCTGCACTTGGCCTGCGCCAACCCTGTAACGCAGCAAGTATTCACCACCACCAAATCGGCGACCTCGTCCTTCGCCGCCAACACAAACCCGTCCTGCTCCAGCAAATCGCGCAACACCCCGCTCTCGGCCTGATTGAGCCGACACCCATGCGTCACTATACGAAAAAAACACGCCATAATTAGCAAAACAAAAGTCAGAAAAAAGGATGCAACGCATCCGTCATAAAAGTCTTTTGGGAGGGGGCGCGGGGGAACCTTTTTCTTCAGAAAAAGGTTCCCCCGCATCTCCTAAAAAATCATTCCTTCGACACCTCGTACACCGCGTACCCCGCGGTGACGTTGGGCAGGAAGCGGCGGGGGCTTTCCCAGTCGCCGCCGAGGAATTCGCGGCGGTGCACGGTGAGTTTGCGTTCGCGGCAGAACTCGTCGAAGGCCGCGACGCTGACGGGGTTGCTGGGGCGGGCCTTGTACCAGGGCAGCCCGGCGTTTTGGCGGGCGTGGGCGTGGCGGGCGGCCTCCTCGTAAATTTTGGAGCGGGCGCGCTTGCCGCTGGCGAGCATCTGCAGGCGGTTGCGCCAGTAGCCGTAGTTGGCGAAGCTCACGGCCAGGCGGGTGCCGACCTTGAGGGCGGACTCCAGCAAATCGCCGGGTTCTTCCAGCTCCTCGAGCGTGCGCGAGCACACGATCCAGTCGAAGTGCACGCCCTGCTTTTCAAAAGTGCCGAGGGCCTTGCGCACGTCGCCCTGCATGGCGGGCACGCCGCGCTCGATGCAGCCGCGCACTTTGCCGACATCCATGTCGACGCCGACGGCGCGCACGCCTTTTGTCTTTTGCAAATACTCCAGCAAGATGCCGCGCCCGCAGCCCAAATCGAGCACGCTGGCGCCCTGCGCGATCCATTCGCCGAGGATGAGCAAATCGGTCTCGCGCTTGATGTTTTGGCGGCTGTTGGGTGATTGCGGCATTACTTCAAAAAGGCCCTGACCAGTTCATAGAGTTCGGGGGCGCTGACCAAAAAGGAATCGTGGCCGTAGTCCATCTCGATCTCGGCGTAAGTGGCGTTTTTTCCGGCCTTCAAAAGCGCGTAGGCAATCTCGCGGTTTTGCTCGGGCGGGAACAGCCAGTCGGAGGTGAAGCCCACGATGAGCGAGCGGGCCTGCATCGGCTCGAAGGCTTGGGAAAGCTCGCCGCCGCCCTGCCCGTAGAGGTCGAAACGGTCCAGCGCGCGGGTGAAATAAATGTAGGTGTTCGCGTCGAAACGGTTGACGAAACTGCGGCCTTGGTAGTGCAGATACTTGGCGACCTCGAAGCGGTTTTTGCCGAACTTGCGCTGCAGTCCGGCATCCGACAGATAAGTGATGTGCGCCATCATGCGCGCGACGGACAGCCCCACGGCCGGGCCGTGGCTGCGCTCGTAGTCGCCCTCGTTCCAATCGGGATCCTGCATGATGGCGGTGCGGCCGACCTCGTTGAAGGCGATCGCCTGCGCGTTTTGGCGGGCGGTGGTGGCCAGCGCCAGCACGCGCTCGACCTTGTCGGGAAAATCAATCCCCCACTGCAGCGCCTGCATCCCGCCCATCGACCCGCCGACCACGCACGCGAGTTTTTCAATGCCTAGATGCTCGAAGATGAGCGCCCCTTGCGCACGCACCATGTCGCGGATGGTGATCTCGGGGAAATTCATGTGGTAGGCCTGGCCTGTCAGCGGGTCGACGCTCGAAGGCCCCGTGGAGCCTTGGCAGCCACCGATGCAGTTGGAGCACACGACAAAAAAGCGGTTCGTGTCGATCGGCTTGCCCGGGCCGATGATGTTGTTCCACCAGCCGGGCTTGCGGTCTTCAAAGGTGTGCACGCCCGCGCAGTGATGGTCGCCGCTTAGGGCGTGGCACACGAGGATCGCGTTGTCGCGCGTTTTGTTGAGGCGCCCGTAAGTCTCGTAGCGCAAGGTAAACTGCGGGATGCTCGCCCCGCTGTCGAACACCAGCGGATTATTCGAGTGGAAATCCTCGAATCGAACAAGCCCGACTTCTCCTGCGGAAAAATCGGGCGTCTGTGCGGCGTCGTTCACGAATGGAATTTTTTAGGCATCCAGCTGTGCGAGCAGTTCGTCGGAAATGTCGAAATTGGCGTACACGTCGTTGACGTCGTCGAGGGCTTCGAGCGAGTCGATCATCTTCAGGATTTTCTTGGCGCCATCCAGGTCGGCGATCGGGGTCTCGCTGGTGGGAATCCACGCCAGCGCGGATTCCTGCGCGGCGATGCCCGCCTTGTTCAGCGCGTCGGAAATCGTGTCGTAGTCCTTCATGTCGGACAAGACCTCAAAGGTGTCGCCGTTGTCCTTGATGTCCTCGGCGCCGGCTTCGAGCGCCACTTCCATGAGTTTTTCCTCGTCGGCCACCTCCTTGGAGATGATGAACCGGCCTTTTTTGTGGAAGGAAAAATTTGTCAGCGCGCCGGGAGAGCCGAGGTTGCCGCCGTGCTTGGTGAAGACGCTGCGCACCTCGGAGGTCGAGCGGTTCTTGTTGTCGGTGGTGACCGTCACCACGACGCCGACGCCGCCCGCGGCGTAACCCTCGTACACCACTTCCTCGTAAACGACGCCCGGGATTTCGCCCGTGCCTTTTTTGACGGCGCGGTCGATGTTGTCGTTGGGCATGTTGGCGGCCTTGGCCTTGATGATCAAGGTGCGCAGGCGCGCGTTGGTGGAGGTGTCCCCGCCGCTGGCGCGCGCGGCCAGGGTGATTTCCTTGCTCAGCGAGCTGAAGATTTTTCCGCGCTTGGCGTCAACGGCCGCCTTGTGGCGCTTGGTGGTTGCCCATTTGCTATGTCCTGACATGAGTACTGTGAGTTGGAGTTGAGTTTAAGTTAGCAAAAAGAGATGCCGTGAAAAAGGATTTTCCGCTCGCGTGTCAGCGCTTTTTGGATTTGACCTTCACCGGCGCCACGCGCGGAGCGGCGAGCGTCTTTTTTTCGCTTTGCACGGGCACGGGGTCTTTCGAGCGATTGGTCACCCACTGCTGGAAAATGGTGAAGCAGTTTTGCACCGTCCAATAAAGCGTGAGGCCGGAGGGAAAATTATAACACACCGCCGTGATGAACAACGGCATGAACATGAAGATGCGCCGCTGCATCGGGTCGCTCATCGGCGTGGGCGACAGGCGCATCTGCAAGAACATCGTCACGCCCATCAGCAGCGCCAGCACGTGCACGGGGAAGCCCGCGATGTGGCCGACCGTGTCGGGCATCGAAAGGTCTGTGATCCACAAAAACGGCTGGTAGCGCAACTCAGAAGCGCTGCGCAGCATGAAGAACAACCCGATGAAAATCGGCAACTGGATGAACAGAGGCAGGCAGCCGGCCAGCGGGTTGACCTTGTGCTCCTTGTACAGCTTCATCATCTCCTGCTGCATGCGCTGCGGGTTGTCCTTATACTTCTCGCGCAACTCCTTCATCGGGGCGGAGATTTTGGACATGTTCTTGGCCGAGCGCGTCTGCACGGCGGTCAACGGCCACATCAGCGTCTTGATGATCAGCGTGACGATGATGATCGCCCAACCCCAGCTCCAGGTGGAGGCGAACAGGCTGTCCAAGACCGAGTGCACGCCCACCAAAAACAGCAGCATCGCCTTGGAAATAAAGCCCGTGAAAAAGCCAAAGCCCATGACCTTGTCCTGCGAGTCGCCCAGGCGGTCGAGCCGCACGTACTCCTTGGGGCCGACATAGTAAGACACCTCAAGCTCGCTCGTCTTGCCCGGCGCCAATTCCGTGTAGGGGAACGCCAGCGCGCCCGTGACGCCCTTTTTAAGATCGCCTGCGGGCGCGACATTGTGCGCCGTCTCGCCGATCACGATTTGCTGCGCGTTGTCCTGCGGCGCAGGCGCGAGGACGGCGCCGGGAATGGCCTCGTTGTCGAGCACCTGCCCGCGGGCAAAAAGCGCCTGCGCACGCGCCTGCCCTTTCACCGTGACAATCGCCGCGAAAAACTGGTTGCGCACCGCCCCCCATTTGATCGGGGCGTTGCTCAGCACATAGGGCTTGGCCTCGTGCGCGCCGATGCCGAATATAAAACCCTTGGAATCGGTAAAGACTTTGCCGGAAGTGAACTCGTCGTTTTCGCCGTCGAAATAACCCACGCTTTGCAAGTCGCCCGTGCTGTCGCTGTCCGTCGGCGGCATGAGGCCGAGGTTCAGCCACAAAATATCGGCGGGAAAAACCTGCTCTCCGTCGTTTTTAAAGGAGGTCTTGTGGCCGATCAAATACGGCTCGCGCTCGTCGCCCTTGGGGGAAATCTCGTAGGAGCGCGTGATTTTCAGGCCGTTGTCCAGCGTGTGCGAAAACACAACGCGCGTGTCGTCGGCGCTCTCGACCTTGAAGTTGGCCAAAATATAAGCGGGCGAAACCGAAAAGCCCATGCCCAGCAGCTTGCGCCCTTTGCCCAGCGCCAGGGCGCTGACCTGCGCGCCCTTGTTGAACTTCACCGGCGGCTGCGTGGTGCCGACCGATTCCGGAAAATTTTTAAGCTCCACATACTCGATCGCCCCGCCCTGCGTGGTGAAGACGATTTTCATGTGGTCGTTCTCAAGCACATGGGTCGCAACCGCGCCGTTGCCCGCAGGCACAAAAAGTGCCTTGTCCGCCCCCTCGGGAATTTGGGCGGCCGCAGGCACTTGTTGCGCCGCCTGCGCCGCAGCCTGCGTGGAAGCCTGCTCGCGCGCCGCCTGTGCCTGAACTTGCTGCTGTTGCTGCTGTTCCACCTGCTCGGGGCTCGGGGTGTTGACCAAAAACAGCGCCAACGCCCCGGCTATAAACAGCACGCCAATAAAAGTGTTCTTCTTGTCCATCAGTTAAAAAAGTTAAAGATACCGCCGCGCCAAGACCGCTTGCGGAAAAAAGAAAATTATTTCACACCCCCCCGCCCGACGGCAATGTTAAAAGGATGTGGCGGCAAGAGTAAAATGCGGGGAAAACTTTTTTGAAAAAAAGGTTTTCCCCGCACCCCTTTCAAAAAACTTTTATATTTTTGGCGGCACGGGGTCTTCGCCGCCTTTGGACCAGGGGTGGCAGCGCAGAATGCGTTTCATACCCAGCAGAGTGCCTTTGAAAACGCCGTGGGTTAAAATCGCCTGGCGGGTGTATTCCGAACAACTGGGGTGAAAGCGGCAGCCGGCGTTGGCGCCAAAGAGGTGTTGCAGTGGCGAGATAAAAAGCTGGTAACCGCGCACCAGGGCGGCGGCCATGCGGCGCGCTAACGGCGGGTGTTCGCTCTCAGGCATGGGACGCGGACGCTGGTTTTTTCAACTCGGCCTCCTGCAAAGGCGGCGGGCTTTTTTCAAAATGGTGAGTGAGCTGCACGCAGGCTTTGGCGAATTTTTCGCTTAGGCGCGCGAAGGAAGCATTTTCGTAGCTCGCGCGGATGATGACGGCCACATCGCATAAAGGCGGCAGCTTTTCGGCGTGGGTGCGCAAGAGCACACGAAAGACACGCTTGGCGCGGTTGCGCCGCACGGCGTCGCCCACCAGCTTGCGGCTGGCCACCACGCCGAAGCGGCGGGTGCGCCCCTCGAGCCGCCCGGCATAGGCCAGGCAAGTGAGCCGGAAGCTGCCCTGCTCGGTGTAACGCCCGAGCTTGCGCACGCTCGCGAAATCGGCGACGTTTCGCAACTTATGGGTTTTGGTGGGCATCGGGCAAAAGTATTTTGGGTTTTTGTGTTTTTCCATCTTCCCGAGCGTGCGGGACTTTTGCAATGTATTTTATTGACGCGCCTTGAGGCGGCTGATTGAATAGAACTTTGACCTTTTAAATTCAACGTAAAACGCCATGCAACCGACTTACAGACCTTCCAAACTGGCCCGCGCCCGCAAGTGCGGTTTCCGCGCCCGCAAAGCCACCCGCGGTGGCCGCAAAGTGCTGCTCAACCGCCGCCGCCACGGCCGCGCCCGCCTGGGAATGTAATTGAAAGCACGCCACGGGAATTTTTATTCCCGCGAAAAAAGCCGCCTCAACTTTGGGGCGGCTTTTTTCACGCACGAACGGCGGTGTATAAAAAAAATCAACGCACTTCCTTAAACTTGTCCGGCGGCGCACCGCACATCTGGCAGTTGGCGGCGGGCAGGCTTGTTTCTATGATGCCGCAGCGCTGGCACACATGGTAGGCATCCGGCATTGCCTGCGCGTTTTCCAAATAGGCGCGAAAAAGTTCGGCCTGCACCTGTTCGACGGCGGCGGCGTAGCTAAACGCCTCGGTCGCCGCCGTGTCGCCCGTGCGCCGCGCGGCCCTGACGAAGGCCGGGAACATCACCTGGCTCTCGTAATCTTGCGCGCGCAGGGCGTCCTCAATGCCTTTGCGAACCGAGTCCACGTTGGGGTAATCGCCGCAAGTGCGGTGCGCTTTCCAGCCGTTGCGTTTTGCCACCGCCTCAAACAGGGCGATGTGCACCTGCTCGCTGCACTCCAGCGCGCGAAAAAGCGCGCAGGCCTTGCGCTGCGCCGTGCGCTCGTGCGCGTTTAAAGCCTCGTTTTGGGCGGCATCATCCGCGGCGGCGGCAAACACCTGCGCGCCCATGCGCGCGTTACACTCGACTTGCAAGACGGTCTCGAGGTTCTTGCGCACCTCGCGCACATAATCGTCCTCCTGCGCGCAACCGGCCAATAGCACGACCAACACACAGGCACTGTGAAAAAATTTCCGCATGTCTATACCCTGCCCTACAGTGTGCCAAAGATGCCCGCTGCGGGCAATTCGTTTTACTCAAAACAAAAGACGCGCCCGTTTCGCAAGCGCGTCTTTGAAAAATAAAAAATGAATATTTTTTACCGCCTGCGGCGGGAAACCAGCACGAGGGCGCACACGCCCAGCAGCGCGGCGGCCACTGACGGCTCGGGGATGCGGGTGATGTCCACCACGAGGTTGGTGCCGTCCCAGTAGGCGCCCAGACCGCTGTCGTAGAGGGCATCCAGGTTGATGATGTCCCAATTGGCCAGCAGGCTGTCGCCCAAGGCGCTGTTCACGCTGAGCAGGATGAGCTGGATCGTGTCACCCACCATGCTGAAGTTCTGCATGTCGATCGTGTAGTCGCCGGCGACGTCCAGGCTCAGCTCGTCAATCGTGATGATCGGGGCGGTAAGACCCGCGGCGTAAGCGTCGGGCAGGAGGGTCATCGTGCCGCCGGAAGCGACCGTCAAGGTTATCATCTCTGCCGAAGTCAGCGCGCTGCTGACAACCAGCTCGCCGTTGCCGCCGATTTCGACGCTGCCCATGTCCGCCGAGCCGCCCAGCAGTTTGAGCGAGGCGTCGCCCGCGTTGCCGACCGAGGTCAAGCCCACGACGTTGAGCTGGCCGCTGGAGAGCGTCAAGTTGCCTTGGGAGGCGCCCATGAAGCCCAGGGTCAGCAAGTCGAGGTTCATGATGGCGCCTTGCACATTCACGTGGCCGATGCCACCGGTCACACCCACGTACAAGCCGCTGGTGATGGTGGTGGTGCCCGCGGTGAAGTTCGCCGTCATCTGCTCGCCGGAGAGGATGCCCACCGACAGGCCGTTGGAAACGGACGCGTCGCCGATGATGTTCAGCGTGCCCTTGTTGAGAAGCAGGTTCGAGCCGTTGGCCGACAGCGAGCGAATCGCCACCGTGCCGCCGGAAACATTCAGCGTGTTATTGACCTGCGTGGCCGTCAGGCGGCCGATCGTCAGCGTGCCGCCGTTGGCCTGGATGCTGGTGGACGGCGCGGTCATGGAGACGGTGGCCAGGCCCGCCCGACCGCCGGTCATAACAATGCCGTTGGAACCCGTTTGCAGGTAAGTGTTCCCCAAAACGCTCAGCGAACCGTCGGTGATGCTCAAAGAGCCCGTGTTGGCCGCGCTGCCGCCGCCGATGGTCAGGCTGCCGGTGATTTGCGTGTAGCCCGTCTGGATAAAATGCCCGGAACCGACCTGCCCCACCTGCGCGTCGCCGCGCACGAGCATGTCGCCGTCCTGATAAATGACGCCGTCGCCGCCCGCCCCGACGATGAGGCCGTAGACGACCATGTCCGTCTCGTCGGTCAACGCCACCGAGGCGCTCTGCCCGACGGCCGTGCCCAGCAGCAATTGGCCGGTGATGGTGGCGATGTCCAGCACCTTCATCTGGCCGCCGGCGATGGACAAGCTGCCGGCACGGTAAAGGCTGGTGAATTCCGCGTAACCGCCCCGCATGTCAAAAAGGGCGTTGGAGCCAAAGGTGGCCGTATGGGCCGCCAAGGTGCCGGAAAGCAAACTCACCGTGCTGTTGCCCGCGCTGGCATTCAGGGTGGAGAACACATCGACATTGCCGCCGGAAATCGTCAGGGAACCCGTGCTGTCCGCGCTGCCCATATTGAGCGTGTACGCGTACAGGTTACCCGCGACGCTCAAGGCGCCCGTGCCGGTGTTTTGGCCGACCTGCAAGGTCTGCGCGCTCAAAGTGGCGCCGCTGGCCAGCGACAGAGCGGCCATCCCGCCCGTGCCGACATTGACCTGGCTGGTGGTAAGCGTGCCGCCGGTCAGGTTCACGGAACTGAGGTTCGTGTTGTTGCCCGCGCTCAAGGTCGAGAGGCTGCCGCCGTTGGACAGCGTCAGGGAGGCGTGGTTCACGACAACCTCGTTGGAGGCCGTCAGCGTGTTCAAGGTGGAGGCCCCGCCGTCAAAGATAAGGGCGCTGTTGGCGCCTGTGGCGGTCACGTTGTTCGCGGTGAACAGGGAGCCTTCGTTGATTTGCAGGCTGCCGTTGTTGACCACCACATCCTGCAAGGAGACGGTGGCGCCCGTGACGGCCATCGAGCCTGTGCTCGAGGCGCCGACCGTGCTTGTGCCCGTGACGGTCAAACGGCTGCCTGTGGCGACCGCCAGAGTTCCGGCGCCCGCGATGCCCACGTACAAATCCCCACCCACGCTGAGCGAGGCGTTGCTGAGCGTCGCCGCGCCCGCGCTGGTGCCATAGACGCCGAGTCGGAAATTGGCCGTGAGGGTGGCCGAACTGTCTTGCAGCGTGAAGGAACCCGTGCCGCCGTCGCCGACAAAGACTGACTCGGCGGTGAAAGTTCCGCCCGCGATGGTCACGTTGGCCGTTGAACCGGCGGCGGCCACCATGAGACTGCTTGCAAGCGACCCGCCGTTAAGCAGCGTCAAATCCCCGGCGTCCATGGCAAAAAGCCTGTTCATGTGCAGGGTGTTGAAGCGGGCGCTGCCGCCTTTCATCATCAGGTTGGACTGCGAGGAAACCGTCACATTGTTGGCGGTGAGCGTACCGCCCTGGGCGACCGTCAATGTGCCCGTGCCGGTGTTGCCCACGCGAATGTCCGACGCGGTGACGGTGGCGCCGTCGGCCACCGTGAACGCGCCCGTGCCGACGTTGCCGATGGTGCTGCTGCCGGTTATCGACAGGGTGCCCGCCACGACCACGCTGCCGTTGCCCGCGGCGTGTTCGCCCACGCTCAGCGCGCCCAGGGTGGCGGTGGCGTTTTGTGAAATGGTCAAGTCCGCCAGCCCGCTGTCGCCCACATAGAAGGCTGCGGCACTCGTCGTGCCGCCTTGCAGCGTCAGCCCCATCGAGGAGACCGTGTTGTTGCCCAGCACGACGTGCTTGCCAAAAGACCCGCCGTTAAGCAGCGTGAGCGAGCCGGAGTTCAGCACCAGCGCCTCGGCGGCGCGCAGCGTGTTGAACTGCGCCGTGGCGCCGCGCACTTGCAGCGTGACGTTTCCGCCGTTGGCCACGTCGTCGAACAAAGTCACGTCGCCCGCGTAGATGGACCCGCCGTCGAGCCTCATATAAGCATGCACCGTGGAGCCGGCGTACTGGTCGCCCAAAATCACGCCGCCAAGGGTGGCCGTGCCGCCGGTCATGTTAAACTCGGCCGAGCTGCTGCTTCCGGCGGAAGAAATCACGGTGGCTCCCGTGTTGCTCAGTGTGCCGGCGCTCATTGCGAAAACGCCGCCTTGCCCCTGCATGAGCATGCTCGAAAGGCTCAGCACGCCACCGCTGCCCAGCGAGACGGTCCCGCTGCCGTTGGCCGTGCCAATGGTAAAGGAATCGGCCACGGAAACCGTCGCGTTGGAAATCGAGACAACGCCCGCGCCCGCACTGCCCACCTGCACGCTGCCCAAGGTGGCGGTCGCGCCGTTGAGGCTCAACGTGGCGGAACTGTTGGTGCCGCCGCCCACGGTAAGGGCGCCCGCCTGCAGGCCGCTGCCGCCGCTCACGGTGAGCACCGCGCTGGAGCCGGAGCCGCCGCCCATCGTCAAATTGCCATCGGCCACGAGGCGCGAGCCTATCCCGCTGACCGTGCCCACGGCCACGGCGTTAACCGCCGAGCCCATGACAAATTCATCGGCGCTGTGCAGGTAGCCGCCCGTGTTCGAGAAGGTGGCATGCGCCCCGGCAAAACCGTCGGCCATGTAAATGTTGCCCGCGTCGAAGCGACCGCCCGTGATGGAAAACAACCCGGAAGAATTCGACACCCCGCCAAAATAGGCGCTGCCGCTGACACTCACCTCGGCCATCCCGCCGACCGTGAAGGAAACCATGCCCGTGCCGTAAGTGGAAAGCATATTGCCGCCGACAAGCAGCTTGCCGCCGGAGACGTTGACCTGGTTTGTCGAGGCGCTTCCCAGGAAAATATCCAGGTCGTTGGTGACGCTCACCGTGCCGCCTTGCACCAAAAAGTTAAGCGTGCCGGAACCGTTTGTCAGCGTCAGGGAATTGGCGCTGAGCGTGCCGGAGCTGATCGTGACAGTGGTGCTGCCAGTGTCTGCGCCCACTTCCAGCGCGTTGTTAAACCGCGTTGTGCCGGAGGCGAACGTCACGGCCGTCATCTGCGTGCCCCCGCCGATCGTCGAGGCCGCGCCCACCGTGGTGTTGCCCGAAAAAGTGGCGCTGAGCGTGCCGCCGTTGTGCCAGCCAAATTGCAGGCCGCCGGCCACCGTGGTGTTTCCGGCAAGCGTGACCTGCGCCGTGGCGTTGTTAAAAGCCGCCGAGAGCGAGGAATTGATCGTCATGTTGCCGTAGTTGGCCAAAGCGCCGCTGGCGTTGGTGCCGCGCGCCACGTGGACGGTGGAACCCAACAGGGCGCTCGAATCCGAGCCGATTTTCAGGCTGGCCGTGACCACGCTTTCTCCGCTGGGGTACGCCAACTGATGGAAGCCCAGGTAAGTCTCGCCCGCGACCGTCAGCGTGGAGCCGCCGTAAATGTCTATCGCGCCCGAGGCCGTGTGCCCCGCGATGTTGGTCTGCCCCACGTACAAAGTGCCGCCGACCGTCAGGTGCGCGGCCTTGGCCAAGGTCAGGGTGAAGGCGTTGCCCGTCACACCGCCCAAGTTGTTGGCCGAGATGGTCATGTCGCCGGCGATGTTGGCCGAGACGGTCGTGTCCGCCCCGTCCATGACCAGGTAGCCGCTGCCGTTGGCTCCCAG
>JAKPNF010000036.1 GCA_029548565.1 Verrucomicrobiota bacterium | reverse complement strand
GTTGCAGCAGCGGCTCGCGCGCGGGGTCGTCCAGCCCCAGTTGCATCGCCCACTTGGCGGCAGCCTCGGGTTCCTTTTCGCCCCAGTTAAAAAACGCGGTGCTCAAAGCGTCCTGCCGCAGCGATTGGGGCAGCGCGTTGATCCAGGGGATGGCGTCGTGCGGCGCCCAGCTCGACCAGCCGTCGACCAACCCCAAGAGCACCTCGCGTCGCGCGGCCGGGTCGGCCGTCTCGTTGTAAATGGCCAGCGCGCTTTTCACGTCCGCGGAAACAGCGAGCGAGCGAGCGACCACGCGCAGCGCATTTTCCCTCACGCGGCGCTGCTGCGGGGAATCTTGCGGCAACACTTTTGCGTACGCCAGCGCCTGCAGGGGGTCTTTTTGCGCCCAGCCGTCTATCAGCAGGTATTGATAACGATCCAGCGCGCGCGCATAATCGCGCCCCTGCTTTTCGTTCATCCAAGCCAGCATGGCCTGCGGGTCGCGCTTCGACCAGTCCATCGCACCCATCCAGATGAGGCGATCGCGCTCGGGACTTTTTTCCAGCCGCTCGGCGTGTTGCAGCAAACCCGCAGGGTCTTTGAGCGACCACGCGGTGAAAAAAATGTCCCGCAGCCGCTCACGATCCACACCGCGCGGCATTCCCTGCAACACCTGCTCCAGCGCGGGAAAACGCCGCGCGTCCATCGTGTTGAGCACGGTCAAAAATTCCTCCGAACCGAGCGCGCCGGCGCGCTGCTGAATACGCTCGGCCAGCGCGGCGAACGCCGTCTCCTTGAGCATGCGCGCCTCGCGTGTTTGCGATTTGTCCAGCGTGGCGCGCACTGCTTTTTCTTGTTCACGCCGCGCTTGCTCCCGCGCCGAAAAAACACTCCACGCCAGCGCAAAACCCACGGCGAAAAAAACCGCCGCGCTCAAATTTTTTTTGCTTCTGCCCATTGATTTTATGTTAACAATTTGTGGCCGCCGGGCAACGGCATTAAACCTTGCGAAAGATTTTTCATATCGCTCGAATTGTTATTAGTCTCTAGCGCGCCATGATGCTCTGGCTTAATTGCAGGACGCTGGTTACTATGCCCAATGCCAGCAGGGCCACCAAGCCGAAGGCAGAACCCATGGCCACGCCGGCGACGGTGCGGATGAGGATTTTGAATTCGCTGTCCAAATCCTGCGTGTGGTTTTTGAAAATTTCCTTGAAGGAACGGGCGATGTTGCCGGTGCTCTCGCCGATGGAAAGGATGTCCAGGTCGGTGTCATCCAAGACCGCGTGCTTGCGCAGGGCGAGCGAAAAGGCGGCGCCGTCGTTAATCATGATGCGGGCGGCGGAAAAGTTTTCGCGCAGCACCGTGTTTTGAATGGAGCGCTCGGTCATGCGCAGCGCCTCGGTGGTGTTCACGCCGCTTTCGATGAGTGTGGAAGTCAGGTTTGTCATGCGGCACACGTCGATATTGCGGCAGATTTTTCCGACGATGGGGATTTTTAAGATCCACTCGTCCGTTTTGCGGCGGCCCTCGGGCGTCTTGCGCCAGCGGTGGATGCTCAACGCCCCGATAACCAGCGCGCCCAAAATGAAAGGGCCGTAGTAAATAAAACCTTCCGAAAGCCCCGCCAAAATACGCGCGGGCAGGCTCATCTTTTGGCCAAGCTGTTCCATCATTCCCTGAATACGCGGCTGCAGGTAAAACGCGAACAAGCACGCGATGCCAAATGCTATCGAGCAAATCAGCGCCGGGTACGCCATGCCGCCCAAAATGCGCTTGCGCAGCGCGGCGCTTTCTTCGAGCGACTCGATGAGGTTGGCCAGAACGGGGCACAGGTTGCCGGTGGATTCGCCTGCTTCAATCAAGTGAATGATAGGCGAATCGAACACGCGCGGATACTGCGACAGCGACAACGCCAGCGAGCGCCCCTCGCTCAAGTCGCGCCAGAGTTTTCCAGTGAGCACTGCTAGCAGCGGGTCGGCGGCGCGTTGCGACAAGAGTTTCACGGCATCGCCCAGCGGCAGTCCTGAGCCGTGCAACTGCAGGAGCTTTTTCAAAAACGCGGTGGCCAGGCGGCTGCCCGCGATGTTGTTGATCGACTCCAGCTGCTTGGCCGCCAGCGCGAGCTTGTCCTTGGGGTCGGCGCGGTTGTGTGCCGATTGCATTTGCGGCGCGTTTCCCAAGCGCAAATCCGTCACGCGCAAGCCCTGCGAGTGCAGGCGCTGCAACGCCTGCTTGCGGTCGGCGGCCTCGACGCTGCCCTGCGTCGGCTCGCCGCCCTTGGCGGTCGCGCGATAGGAAAAAGTCGGCATAAACTAACTGGCGTTATCTTCTTTTTGCTCTTCCAAAATGTTGGCGAACTCCATGATTTCGTTGAGCGAGGTGAAGCCGCGCACGGCCTGCTTCCAGCCGGAGCCTTGCAGGGTCGTCATGCCAAATTGCAAGGCGCGCTTACGGATGTCGCGCGCGCTGGCGCGGCGGATGATGAGGTCGTGGATGTCCTCGGTCACGCGCAAAATTTCAAAAATCCCGACGCGGCCGCGGTAGCCCAGATGGCGGCAGTGCTTGCAGCCCACGCTCTTTTTGAGCGCGGAGCCTTCCGAGACGTGCGCGACATCCAGCTCCAGCGCGACAAGGCAGGAGGTGAGATAACCCAATTCGTAATCGGCGGGGGCGGCGCAAAACGGGCAAAGCCTGCGCACGAGGCGCTGCGCCAAAATCAGCTCGACGGATGAGGCGATCAAAAACGGCTCGATTTCCATGTCGGTCAAACGGGTGAGCGCGCCCGGGGCGTCGTTGGTATGCAGGGTGCTCAAGACCAAGTGGCCGGTCAGCGAGGCGCGGATGGCGATGTCGGCCGTCTCGCGGTCGCGCACCTCGCCCACCATGATGACATCGGGATCCTGACGCAAAATCGTGCGCAGCGTAGCGGCGAAGGTTAGCCCGATCTCGGCGTGCACCTGCGTCTGGTTGACGCCGGGCACCTCGTACTCGACGGGGTCTTCCACCGTGATGATGCGCAACTCGGGGCGGCGGATTTTGCGAATGAAAGCGGTCAGGCTCGTGGACTTGCCGGAACCCGTCGGCCCCGTCACGAGGATGATGCCGTGCGGGCGGTGCAAGGACGGCAGGATGAGCTGCATGTCCTCCTCCAAAAACCCAAGCTCCTCCATCGTCAGCGGCTGCGTTTTTTGGGAGAGCAGGCGCAGGGAAACACTCTCGCCGTACATCGTCGGCAGCGTGGAAACGCGGATGTCTATCTCCTCGACGCCCTTGCTGAAAGTGATGCGTCCATCCTGCGGGCGGCGGCGCTCGGAAATGTTGAGCTTGGCCATGATTTTTATGCGCGAGATGATCGCGCCTTGGTAGGCCACCAGGTTGTCCGGCACGCGGATGGGGACAAGCTCGCCGTCGATGCGGTAGCGGATATTTAAAATGTCGCGCCCGGGTTCGAAGTGAATGTCGGTCGCGCGGTCGGCCACAGCGCGCTCGACAATCTCGTTCACAAAACGGATGATGGCGGCGTTTTCGTCCTGCTCGTCCTCCTGTTTTTCCTCGGCCAAATCCTCAAGGCCCGAGCCGTCGAGCGAGTCGGCGCCCACGCCGAATTTTTGGGTGATGAGCTGGTTGAGCGTCTCGCCCGAAGCCAGGCACCAGCGCGCGCGTTTGCCTGTGGCGGCGAAGACCCAGGCGTCCCACTGCGGCTGAGGAGGCCAGGCGGCGGCCAGGGCAATCGTGTCGTCCTTCACCTCAAAGGGAACGCTGTCCGCCTCCACGGGCAGGCATTGAAATTCGTGAATGATGCGCGCAGGGAGCGTCTCGGTGGGTTTGGGCGGGGCTTTGACTTCCGCGAGCACCGGCATGTGAAACGCGCCGGAAAATTGCGAGAGCAGCGCCGCCTCGGACTCGCCTAAAAAACCCGCGAGCTTGCGCAGGCGCTCGGGCAGTGGCACAGACCAAAGCTCCTGGCGTTGCGTGTCGTCCAGGCGAGTTAAAAAACTTTCCAATGCGCTATGATAATCGGTGGATGGCACGGCGGATCATTTGGGCGCGGGCGCGACGATGCGCCTGCGCTGGGTTGTGCTTGAATTTTGCGTGCTTTGCTGGGTGTTGGCGGCCGGCTGCTGGACTTGCGCCTGCGTGGTCGCGCTGCCGCCGGTGACCACGCGCGCCGGTTGTTGCGCGGCGGCGGGTTGGGCCTTTTGCTGGGCCTGTGCGTTTTTTTGCTGCGGCTGCTGAGTGGCGGGCTTGGCCGCCGCTTTGGGCGCCGCACCGCCTGCATTGATGGCCAGCGGCTGGTCGGACGGCGTTTTGATCGGCAACTGCGTGAGCGCGCCGTTGATCTCGACGGAGACTTGCTGTGTCTTTTCGTCGTAGCCCTGCACGCGGTAGGGGGATGCCTCGTCCTGTTCGCCCACCCAAAAGCTGCGTCTGTTTTTGGCGTCGTAAAAACTGAACTGCCAATGACCGTTCAGGCGCACCGCGGCGCGAAATTCCACGGGATCGACGCCGCTGGGGCGCGGCAGGTTGACACTCTGGCGCATCAGAAAATAATTGGGCGGCAGGAAGGGAGAATTTTTTACGAGCAACTCGGCGGCTGTAAGCTCGGGCGCGGGCGCGGGGGCAGCGGCGGGTAGCGCCGCGGAGGATGTTTGCGCCGTGTTTGCCTGCTCGTCGTTTTCCGCCGGAGTTTCTGGTGCCTCGTCCGCCACTGGTGCCGCCCCGCCCTGCACGCTCAAAACCTGCGGGGCTTTTGTTTTCTCGTCATCGTCGTCAGATGCCTGCGCCGACTGTGTGTTTTGCGCTTGGGAAACTTCGACGACCACCATCTGCTGCCCCGTCTCAGGGTCGTCCTGACGCGTGATCGTGACGGTCGGCGCTTCCTCGGCCTCGGTTTGCGACGCGGGTTCTTCCTGCGCGCGCAGCGCCGCCACCGTCAGCCAGGCGGCGGACAACAAGAGCGCTTTTTGGAAAAATGACTTCACGAAAATTAAGGGTGAAAAAATTAACTGTGCGGCCCGCCGCGCTTGACGCGCTTGGCCGGCTGACGCGCGCTGTCTTGTGATTGCTGTGCCTTTTTCGCTTCCTCCTCGGCTTTGCGTTTCGCCTCCTCGCGCTCGTTCGGCGTGCGGAAAACGCCCAGCTCGTCGTATTCCTTGAGGTCTTCTAGCGCGCCGGAATTTTTCACGGTGCGCTGCGTGTAGACGTCTTCCATGCGGGCGGACTGAATGATAACAGGGCGCAGGAAGAAGATCAGCTCGCGGCGCTTGATTTCGGACGTTTGCGGGCGGAACAAATTGCCCAGCAGCGGAATCGATCCCCAGAAAGTGACGCGCCCGTCGCTCTGATTGTTGGTGATGGTCTGCAGGCCGCCGAGCACCACCACCTGGCCATCGCGCGCGGTGACAAAGCTCTTGGCCTCGCGCGTGGAGACGATGGGGGTTTGCACCCCGCCGACCATCTGGCTTTCGATCGTGTCGGAAACACGCTGGGTGATTTCCATTTGAATATTTCCGTTCGGCCCCACACGAATGTTGTCCAGCTCCAGTTCGATGCCGATTTTTTTCCACTCAATTGCCTGCGTGACCTGGTTGGAACTGCCCGACGAGGCGTCGGTGTTGGTGGTGGAGGATGTCACGCGCGGGCGCTCCTCAAACATGCTGATGGAGCCTTTTTCGTTGTGCGTGGTCGTGATGCTCGGGGCGGAAAGCACTTTCACGTTGCTGTCGCGCTTGGCGACATTGAAGACCATGTTCAGCGTGTAGTCTTCCAGCGAAAACTCAAAGGCCGGGCTGCTCGCGTTGCCCATCACGGGCGTTTTGCCCGATGCGTCAATGCGCCAGTCGCTGCGGTTGATGTCCACGCCCTTGAGCTGGAAATTTTCCAGGCCTGACACCTGCTGGTTGGTCAGCGTGACCTCCGTGATGATCACCTCCACGCGTACCTGCAGGCGCGAGATGTCCATCTGGTCGATGACGCCCTTGACCTGCTTGATGTCGGTGGGCGTTCCGTACACGACGATGGAGTTGCTGCGCTCGTCCGGAACGATCGTGACAAACTGGCTGAACTGGAAGGAATTGTTCTCGTCGCCGAAGAGGTTGGGGATCAGCTCCGCGCGCGGGGCGGCGGCGATCGCGGTGGAGGCGGCCGTGTTCACGCGCACCTGCTGGCCGCTGCGTGTGGCCGTGGCTTGCGCGTTGCGGGCGTTTTGCTGCTGTTGGGTCTGCGTCTGCTTGGTGGCCTGCTGCTGGCCGCTGACCAACTGCTTGAGCACGTCGGCCAGTTCCTTGGCGTCTGCCTGCTGAATATAAAAAACCTCCGAGCGTGTCAGCGGGTCGATATCCACGTCAAAGCCGTTGATGATTTTGCGCAGCGTTTCCATGTTCTCGGAATCGGTGATGACCATGAGCTGGTTAGTGCGGTCGTCGGCCTCGAAAGAAGTGCTCACGTTTGACATGCTGCGCTTGAAAATGCCGCCTTGCATGCGCTGCAAACGCGCGAGTACCTCGCTGGCCTTGGCGTAGCGCAGCGGGAAAAAGGAGACGACGTTCTCGAAATCCTGCGCGTTGTCGAGCTGTTTGATGACGCGGTCCATGCGCTGCAAATTCACCAGCGTGTCCGTCACCAAAAGCGCGCGCGCCTTCTCAAAGGCGACGATGGTCGCCGCGCCCGGGGGCTGGGCGGTCAGCAGCGGTTGCAGCAGCGGCATTGCCTCCGTCGGCGTGAGGGTGCCCAGTTTGAACACGCGCGAATAAAACGTCTGGCTGGGCAGGCGCGTTTGAATATCCTTGTCCATGAGGATTTCCGGCGACTGCGTGTTAATCCCGCCCGTGGGCACGGCCTTCACAAAGTTGTCGTTCAGCGGCATGAGCGAGATGCCGTTGAGCGTGAGCAAAGTCTCTATGGCGGCCACCGCGTCGCGGCGGCTGAGCGTGCCGCGGCTGTTGAAATTGATTTTGACCTGCGGGATTGTCTGCTGCGCCAAAATGATTTTGCCCGTGAGCTGCTCGTACAGCGAAAGGATCTGCGGCCCCACCTCGTCCACCAATAAAAAGGGGCCGACTTGTTCGTCCAAATCCAGATCGCCCACGATCGGAAGTTCCGCAGTGCCGCTGAAGGGTTTTTGTTCCGGCGGCATTTCTTGCGCGGCCGTTTGGCTGGTGAAAGACAGCGGCGTTTGCGCCTCGCCTTGCGCGGGCGTGGCGGGTGCGGCAGATTCGTTCGTGGCGGACTGCGGACGCTGCGGGCGCGCCCCCGGCATCACCACGCCACGGCGCGGTGCGGGCGCCTGCGCCGACTGCGCGGTTGTCGTGGATGCTTCGGTCGCTGCCGTGGGCGTTTCAGGTGTTGGCGCGGATGCGGGTGTTTCCTGCGCGACTAGCGCGGCGGCGGCCAAAAGAAAAATAAAGATGAAACGAGGCATGACGGAAAAATTTAAAAGGATTGCTTGAGTTCGAGCGATTGGATGGTCAGTTGTGCGCTGAGATAAAGCGGGTCTTTGTTGTCGGGGCGCAGCGTGACGCGCTCGAGCACCAGGTACGGCGAGTGGCCGCGCAATTTTTCGTCCAGCGCCATGAGTTCCGGCAAGTTGGCGCGCGCCACGCGCAGGGTGAGCGAGTGGACGTTAAAAATGTCGCCCTGCTGGCTGCGCGGGGCGGAGATGTCGGCGCTCATGCCCAGCTCGCGCACAAACCCGTCGACCTTGCCCGCCAGTTCGCTGCCGTCAAAAAAGGGCTGAGCCTGCATGCGGTCGGTGATCTTTTTGATCTGCGCGTCGATCAGCGGGCCTTGTGTAAACCAGCCGGATTGTTCGGCCGTTTGGTGCTTGAGCGCGGAAGACGCGCTTTTATATTCCTGCTGGTGGCGCCGCACGGAGCCAAGCCACACGAAGATGCCCGCCCACAGCAAGGCGGTGAGCATGAGTTTTTCGCGCAGGCTCAGGCGGTTAAACACGTTGTGCAGCCAGTCGATCATGGGGCGTTATTTTGGGCGATGGGCGCGGCGGGCGCCTCTTGCGGCATGGATTTGAAATCGACCTTGAGCGTGAAGTCCGCCCCGCCAAAACGCGACTGCAGGTTCGGCAAATCGACCGACTTGAATAGCCCCGATTTTTTCAGCAAGTCGGCGTAGGTGTTGACCTGCGCGATGGAGGACGCCTTGCCCTGCAGCGTCAGCGCGCTATTGCCTTCCGTTTGCAGATTGAGGAAGTAGAGGCTTTTGAGCGTCTCGTCGTCCAGGCGCACGCGGTTAAGTTCGGCCAGCATCGCGTAAGGGCGCAGCTCGGAATCGACCGCCTGCTCGATCTTGAAAAGCAACTGCTGGTTCTGGCGTATCGCCTCGACGGCCGGTTCCTTTTCTTTGGCGGCGGCCGCGCGGGTTTTCAGCGAACTGTCCGCCACCCACAGGGCGCTTTGCCACAGCAGCAGCAACAGCGCCGCCACGACGCTGCCCACGCACGCTCTCCACAGCCACGCGGCGCGCGCGCGCTGTTTGTGTTCCTTCGACAAAAATTCCTTCTCGCGCAAATCGGCCTGCCACAGCAGCGCGTTTTGCTTGCGCGGCCAGGCGGTTTTTGTCACCTGCCCTTGCGCCTGCGCGTTTTCATAAAAATCCAGCTCAAACGACACCGCGCCCGAGGCCAGCATAAAGCCCCGCGCCTGCGCATAAAGGCCGGGAAGGATCTCGCCGTTAAAATCGGCCGCGCGCTTGTCCTCCAAAAATTTTTCACGCGCGGCAAAGGCCGCCTGCGCCGTGGGCTCGGCCAGCAGCTCCGTGGCGATCTGCGAGGGCCAGAGCGCGCCAGTCTCAAAGTCCAGACAACTAAGCGTGTCTTCCTCCCACAAAAAAATCCGCCGCGCCTTTTGCGGCTGCATCGTGCATGCGGCCACAAGCGCGGGCAGGCAAAACGGCGCCCCCTCGTCGATCGCCAGCGCCTCGCGTGCAAGGCGTTCGCGCAGCGCGGCCGCGACCCAGACAGTGTCAAAACCTGTTTGCGCCAGCCAACCCCAGGCCAGTTGCTCCTGCGGAAAAGGGGAACTTCCCTCCAGCGCCAGCGCGGCAAAATCCATTAACTGCGGTATTTTCTCCACACCCTCCGGCCGCGTCTCGCGCTGCAAAAAACAAAAACCCGTGGGCACCAGCACCAGCGCTTGCGCGCTGGACGTCATCCGGAATTTTGAAAATGAAAAGCCGTTGGCCACAGTGAGTAATGGGGGTCTATTAGATGAGGGAAACACCACTACCAGCTTTAAACCCCGTTCGGGCGTAAAAAGTTGCGAGGAGGCAGTGCTAATTTTTTGTGTCCGAAACGGTTGGCGGCGCGAGGAGATTTTCATCCGCTGCGTAACGCGGCAGATAACGCTCGCGCAACAGGTGCCAAAAGGTGATCAGGAAGGCCGTCAGCGGGATCGCCAAGACCATGCCCAGAATGCCGTTCAGCGCGATGCCCCAGAATAAAATCGAGACGATCACCAGCATCGGGTGCAGCCCCGTTTGTTTCCCCATGATCTTGGGAGTCAGGTAGTAACCCTCCAGCACCTGCACCACGGCAAAGACGCCGATCACGCCCAACAGCACCGGCCAGCCCCCGTCGGTCTGGAAGAAGGACAGCGGCAAAATAAACAGGACGCCGGTGATGGTTCCCAGGTAGGGGATGATGTTCAAAAAGCCCAGGCACAGCCCCAGGAAAAGCCCGAAGCGCAGTCCGGCCACCTGAAACCCCGCCCCATACAGCACCCCCATGATCAGCCCGATGAGCATCTGGCCGCGGAAGAAAGACAAGACGAGGTGCCTAAATTCACGGATTAAAAAGACAATATCCTCGCGCACCTTGGGTGGCAAGAAGGTGAGCTGGCTGCCGAACTCGTCGGTCAAGTCGCTGTCGCTGTCCAAAAAATAGAAAAGGTAAATCGGCAGCAGCGCGGCGCCCGTGCCCATGGCGATAAGCGTGACCAGCGTCTGCCCCGCCTTGGCAAACGCCACGGAGGAAAGGTTCATCATGGGCTTGGTCAAAGGCGGCAGCTCGTTCAAGAGGTTTTGCACCCAGGGCACCGACAAAAAATGCCGCACGCTCTCGCCCAAGTCCGGCCAACGCTCGTGAATATACGCCTGCGCGTTTTGCACAAGCACGGGCAAGGTGTGCACAAACTCCACCAACTGCCGTAAAAAGACCGGCAAAATCCAGGCGACCACCGCAAAAGCGCCGACCAGCGCCAGCACAAACAATAGCAAAATGGACAGCGTGCGCCCCAACCGCAGCCGCTTTTCAAAAAAGCGCACACACGGGCGCAGCAGCAGCGACAAAATCGCCGCGATCACCAGCGGCCAAAGCACCATCGAAAAAACATTCACAAACCACCCCGCCGCCCACAGCAGCGCTACAATAGCGGCGATAATCACAGCGACAGCCACACAAGTAAGCGCGCCGGCACTCAGGCGCCGTTGCAACGGGGAAAGCAGGGGCGGTTTTTCGTTCATGCTATGAAAAAAATCATAAACAAACGCCCCGCGATTGCAACGGTTTAGCAAGCCCGCACGTTACCGCGCCAAACGGGGATGGGGCTATCGCTGTTTCAAACGCTATCCGCAATAGACGCACGGTCGGATTCAGTATTCCCGATACCCACGCTCTCAGCTCAGTCCATCTCAAATGCCATTTTAAAAACGCACCCTACTTCGTGATCTTTTCGGCGGTCATGGTCTTGGCGGCTTGTTTCAGGTATTCCTGGCGCTGTGGCAGTTGTGCCTGCGCCTTTTGGAAAAAGTATTCCAGCTCGAAGTGAACAAGGTCGCTTTTCGCGAAAATGGCCAAGCCTTTGGCGAAGTCGCCCATCAGGCGCTCGGCGTGCGGGTCGTCCATCTTCATGCCGCGGGCAACCGATTGGGAGAGCAGCTTGGTGCGCACGGCGGTCACCAGCGAGGCAATCTCCAAGTCCTCGAGTTTGGATCGGTCAAACTGCGGCGCGGCCAAGGCTTTTAGCGACTCGGTGCGCAGGCAGAAATTGCGGTAGCGGGCGGCCTGTTGCAGCAGAAACTCCAGCGGCATGGCGACCGATTCGATCCGCACATCATAGGCTTCCAACCGTGCGTGTGTATCGTCATTGGAGATGACAGCGCCCACAGGGAGCATCGTGGCCGCGCTGAAAACCGGCGCGCCTGGCACCAGTTTGCCGATGATGCCCAGTTCGCCCTCGAAAAAACCCTGTTGCAGCTCGTTCTTGAACGTGAAGGCCAGCGCTTTTGTCGCTCCCTTGCTTGGCGCGATGTCCAGCAGCGCCAGCGACAGGCTTTGCAGTTGCGCCGAACTTTCCGCCGTCAAGCCCGCCACGGAGGACGCGGCCTCGGGCGGCAGCACAAAAAAGACAAGCGCGCCTTTGAGCCACAGTCCAAGACCTTCCAATGCAATCTGCCCGCCGCCTGTCATGCGCACGCTCGGCTTGCGCGCGTTCATAAAAGTCTCGAGGCCGGTGACAAAGTAGCGCTGGTCGCCGTCGGCCATTATCAACCCCGTGCCCAGCAGGGTTTGGCCGTTTGCCTGATTGACGCTCGAAGTATCCTCGACCACGCCAAAGGCCTGCTCAATCGCGCTCAAATCCATCGTGGCGGCGAAGGGGCTGGGTGTGGTGACGACTTGCTTCCTGGGCGCGGGCACCTCCATCGTCACTGTTTCCAATGGGGCGGGTGGCTTTTCTTTTGCCAGGGTGAGTACGTAACCGATCGCAATCAAGACGGCAAGTATCACGAGCAAGCGCAAGCGGCGGCGGCGCTTGTGGCGGGCGATCAGCGCGCGCGCCTGCGCGACGGGCATGTCGTTTAGCGACTCGTACACAACCAGCGAATATTTCAACAGGTAGTTGATTTCCTTATCCTGCAAGGTGGAGCTGACGTCGTAGTTTTTGGGGCGCTGCGGCTCGGCCTGCGCCTGCGGTTTGGGCGGCAGCGGTTTTTCCACGGGAATGTCTGCGTCCTCTGAACGTGAATTGTCTGCCGACTGCGCCGCCTGCTGCGCAAACAGCAAGGCTCCGTCGCTCTCGCGCAAACAGGGATCGTCGGCGGCCACCTCGCCGGATGTGATCTTTTTAAAAAGCTCGGCCGTGCTGACGCGCAACGCGCGGGGGCTATTGGGATAAAGGATAAACGTTTCGTTGCTCACGAGAGGAAAAGGTAAAAGGGTGAAGTCCCCATTACACCGCGCGCGGCCGTGCTTTTCAAGCCAAACCCCCATCCAAACAAAAAGACCGCTGCGCATTGCGCAACGGTCTTTTGAGGCGGGCTTGAACGCCGAAGCACCCGGAGGTTTTTAAGCGACCCGCTCGATGATGAGCGAGGGGGCGCCCGGGCGCTTGGGGGCGAGGCGGTAGGCTCCGCGCAGTTGTTCCAGTGCGGCGTCGAGTTTGGACTCGTCGTTGTAGTGGATCATCATGAGCGGTTCGCCTTGCTTGACCTGCATGCCGATTTTTTTGAGTTCGGAGACACCGGCGCCGGCGTCGAGCTGGCCTTTTTTGTTGGTGGCCAGAATCTGCACGCCCTTGGCGATCATGCCGGCGTTGATGGTGTGCACGTAGCCGCGCTTGGGGGCGGCGAGCTTGCGCACGTACTTGGCCTTGGTGAACTTTTCGGGATTGTCGATGTAGGCGCCGTCGCCGCCTTGGGCCACGACCATGTCGCGGAACTTTTTGAGCGCGGTGCCGTCCTTCAGGTGTTTTTCGATCGTTTGCTTGGCGGAGAGCGTGGAGCCGGCCACACCGGCCAGGCGCACGATTTCCATGCCGAGCTTGAGCACGAGTTCCTTCAAATCTTCCGGCCCCTCGCCCTTGAGCAATTTCACGGCCTCCTGGATTTCCAAACCGGTGCCCACGCAGTCGCCCAGCGGCTGGTTCATGTCGGACACCAGTGCCACGCAGCGGCGGTTCATGCTGCGCGCCACGCGGGTGACGGAGCGGGCGAGCTGCTTGGCCTGCTCGACGTCCTTGACGTGCGAGCCATTGCCGGACTTCACGTCGACGACCAGGCCCTCCGCCCCTTCGGCGAGTTTGCGAGCCAACACGCTGCCAGTGATCAACGGCAGGCTCGGCAAAGTGCCGGTCTTTTCGCGCAGGGCGTAGAGCATCGTGTCCACGGGAGCGATGTCCTTGTGCTGGCGCACGATCGCGCAGCCGATTTTGGCGAGCTGCTCGCTAAATTGCTTGAGCGGGATGTCCGCCTTGAAGCCGGGGATGGCCTCGAGCTTTTCCAAAGTGGTGATGAGGTAATCCTCGTCCACGCCCATCATGGAGGGCATGATCACGCCGCAGGAGGCGGCCAGCGCGGGCAGCACCATTGCCGTCTTGTCGCCGACGCCACCGCAGGCGTATTTGGTGATCTTGGGCTTGGCGATGCGGCCCAGGTCGCACACTTCCCCGGAGAGCATCATCTCCTCGGCGAAGTAGGCGGTTTCCTGCGCGCTCATGCCCTTGAAATAAATGGCCATGGCCAGCGCGGCGACCTGCATTTCCGGCATCACCTCGTCCAGCAACGAGTCGACGATGAAGCGGATCTCATCCTCGGTGAACTCACCGCCGTCGCGTTTTTTTTCGACGAGATAAGTGAACGAGGGCTTGTTGTTTTTGCGGGACGCGCTCGAGGATTTTTCGTGGATCATAAAACGTAAAATGAGTTGCTGAGCAATACGCCGCGCCGGACGCGCAAGCGGCAAGCTATTTACGATAAGACAATTATGCGCCTTTGTCGAGACGATTCTTTTGTCTGTCACAAAAAGACAAGCAATCGCGGAAGTTCTCCGGCAGTCCTATCGCCACTTTTTATTATTGTAACTGTTTGATCAACAATTCTCTAAGCTCGGCCACCAAGGGCGGTGGGCGTATTCCTGAACTGCGCAAAACACCTTTTGTGTCGATTAATCTCGAGAAATTGTAAAGCTCCTTGGTGGTCCAAGGGTTATCGAGGATCGTGCCGATAACGGGGTATTGTGCGGGGTCTTCCAATTCCACAGCGCTGTCGTCGTAGACCCAGATGTCCGCCGACAATGGATCGAATCCGGGCGGAACTTCTTTCATCGGCCCGAGCGCGATCTTTGCCCCGTCCTTGACCTGCTGCGCCAAATCCAGGTGGCTCAAATCCATCCACGCGCGCGCCTTATCGCTCATGGCAAATAAAAAGATGTGGCGCGCCTGCCGTGTGCCGGCCTTAAGCCCGCGCCCCAAATCAAACGCGCGATAAAACACGGCCGCGCTCCAATTTTCCCCCACACGCGCGGCGCCGACGCCGGCGCACACTTCCGTCGTGATGAGGTGGCCTGCCTGCCACTGGTCAAAGACATAAAACCCCTTGCACGCGCGCCAAATTTCCGCAGGGATGGCGTTGTCCGAGGGTGCTTGCCGTCCTTTGATCGCCTCAACCGCGCTGTCGAGGCGTTCCTTTAAATAATCCTGCGTGGCGACCTGCCGCGCCTCGATTTTTTCGTTAAGCGCAGCCGTGTCCTCCTTTTTACCGCCACGGAAAATTTCTTCCGGACTCGGGTCGTCGGGCAACTCAGCCGCCAGCGCGCACGCCAGAGCCATCACGCACACACACGCTGTCTTTAGGCGGTGCATGCGGGAAAATCAATTGCCCGTGAACAAGCCCAGCAGCGCCTTCAGGCGCGCGCCGAGGTTGTTTTGCTCGTCCTGCGTTTTCTTGGGCGCCTGCGAGGGGTCGTCCCAATATTGGGGAGCCTCCGTCTTGGCCGAAATCGCCTGGCGCACGGCGGCGCCGGATTGCAAGATCAGCGTGTTCAAATCCGCGGGCAGCGCGCCGCTGAAAACAAGGTCGAGCTGGTGCACATAGTGCGGCCCGGCAAAACCGGTGGCCGGCACGCTCGTCATGGCGCGCACGCCGGGAATGTGGCGCTGGAAATCGCCCAGGTTGAGGCGGCCAAACTGCGCCTTGGCGGCGCGGAAAATGGAGTCGTCGGGCGTGTCGACAATGAAGGTGAGCGAGAGGTAGTTAATCGGCATGCCGCCGCCTTCGGACGGGCGCGCGATTTTCACCAAACCGGTAAGCTCGGCGCCGACGCCGGGCAGTTGGGCAAAAGTGAAGAAGGCTAAAAATTCTTCACGCTGGATGACTTCAAGGTATTGTTCGTGGGGGTGAGTGGACATGGTAGACATTTAGTAAAACGAAAAACATCCGTTTTGTCAGCCATGAAAAACGCCTGCGCGTTGCGCTTTGTGACAATACTCGCACGCTGCGCGCAAATGTTTGACGCACCCGCCGCGCATCTCACATAGTTTTTTCATGACTACCTACAGCGGCTGGATAGCGGACATCGTCAACGGGCGCTTGTTCGCGGGCAGTTTTTCGGTGCAAGACGGACGCATCGTTTCCATAGAGGAGAGCGCCGAGCCGCCGGCCGAGGGAGCCAGCGTGTTTGTCCCCGGATTTGTCGACGCGCATGTGCATATCGAAAGCGCGATGCTGCCGCCCAGCGAATACGCGCGCGCCGCTGTCAAGCAGGGGACGCTCGCGGCCGTGGCCGACCCCCATGAGATCGCCAACGTGATGGGGCTGGACGGCGTTTACTGGATGCTCGAAGACGCCGCGCGCCGGCCCTTTGTCTTCGCTTTCGGCGCGCCGAGCTGCGTGCCCTCTACCCCCTTCGAGACGGCAGGGGCGGTCTTTGGCCCCAAGGAAGTCGGGCAGTTGCTAGACGATGCGCGCATCACGCATTTGGCCGAGATGATGAATTTCCCCGGCGTCATCGGCAACGACGAGCGCGTGGCCGCGATTTTGGCCGAGGCAAAAAAAAGGAACAAACCCATCGACGGCCACAGCCCCAGCGTGCTGGACGAGGGGCTTTCCAGCTACATCAACGCGGGCATCAGCACCGACCACGAAGTCTCCTCGCTCGAGGAGGGCCGCCAGCGCGTGCGTCAGGGAATGCATGTAATCATCCGCGAAGGCTCGGCCGCCCGCAATTTCGAGACGCTCTGGCCGCTCATGAAAGAGTCCCCCGAGCGCGTGATGCTCTGCCACGACGATTTTCACCCCGACGGCACGAAGGACAACGCCATGAACATCCTGCTGGCCCGCGGCGTGGCCAAGGGAATCGACCCGATGACGATGCTCAAAATCGCCACGCTCAATCCCGTGCGCCATTACGGGCTGAAGCTCGGGCTGCTGCAAACAGGCGACCGCGCGGACTTCGTGGAGTTGGCCGATCTAAAATCCTTTGAGATAAAACGCTGCTTTATCGAAGGGCAATGCGTGGTCGAACACGGCGTTTGCCTGTGGCCGCATCTGGGCGTCAAACCCGTCAACCGCTTCAAGGTCGCCTTCCGCTCGCCCGCCGAATTTCAGATACCGGCTGTCGCAGGAAAAAAACTGCGCGTCATCGGCGCGGTCGACGGCGAGCTATACACCCACGCCCCGCTCGAAGCTCCGCTCATCGAACACGGCGAGGCCGTCAGCGACACCAAACGCGATCTTTTAAAAATAGCAGTCGTCAACCGCTACGAGCAAAACGCCCCCATCGCCCTGGGCTTTGTGCGCGGCTTTGGTTTAAAGCAAGGCGCGCTGGCCACCTCCGTCGCCCACGACTCGCACAACATCGTGGCCGTGGGCGTCGACGACCTATCGCTATGCCACGCCATCAACGCCGTGATCGCCGCCAAAGGCGGCCTGTGCGTGGTCGGCCAACGCAACCAGGAAGAAGCCCTGCTGCCCCTGCCCATAGCCGGGCTGATGAGCGACCTGCCCGAAGAAGACGTCGAACGTTTATACAAACACCTGAACACCCGAGCCGCCGAACTGGGCTGCCCCCTGCACGCCCCCTTCATGACCCTCTCCTTCATGGCCCTGCCCGTCATCCCCAGCCTGAAATTAACCGACAAAGGGCTTTTTGACGTGAACAGCTTCTCCCACGTTCCCCTGTGGGAATAATTTTTTTTTGAAGAAAAGCGGGGAAAACTTTTTTAAATAAAAAAATCTTCCCGCGCCCCTTTCAAAAAATTTTTACGACGGATGCTGGCGCATCCTGCAGGTGTGCGTGATAGCTCGCTATCCTAATTGCCATCCTGCCTAACAGCGGTTCTTCTGGTTATCGGTATGGCCTTCACATCCTTCTCGATCATCTCGTGCAGGGCCGCCATGTCCCTTTGGCCTATGCGGATAATTCCGCGTATCGGCCTGTCCAAATCCAAAATGATGCTCAGCACCGCGCAAATCGCAACGATCAGCACCATTATCGGCAGAAGAATACGCGAGCCCTTCAAGCCCACCCCGTAGGCCACTGTGCCCACGGCGCAGGCCGACACAAAAATCAACAGCCACAAAATCGCCTCCGGAATGTGGTTGCCGCGCGCGGCGGTGCGGTTGTTCTCATCGGTGAACACGCGGGTCAGCGCGCCCATGAAGTCGGAAACTTGGCCGGGAGACAGGTCAGTTTTTTTGTTGGCCTGATTGAGCAAATCGACGGCGTTTTTCCACATCTTCTTTTGAAGGGCGTCCGTTTGGGCGATGTTTTCCTGCATCTGCGCGGCCAGAGTGCCGGGCGTGTAATATTCGACGCGCAAACGTGTATACTCGGCCAGATGGTTTTTCATTTCCGCACCGCGAAAATATCCCAAGGTGTCCGCGCGCAGGTAGGCGGCCTGGATGTCGTTGACTTCCTGGCGCAGCAAATCCTGGCGAGTATTAAAACGCCCCAGCGCCATCGCGAAGGCAAAGCCCAACAGCAGCGCCACCAGTCCGAGCAGGGTGCCGCCCAAGGCGGAAACTTGGCCGCCCAGATCGGCAGTCATTTCCTTTTTCGCACGGCGGCGCCCGTAGCGAAAGGCGATTTCGGCGATCAGCACCAAAATGCCGGCCATGCACAAGAAGAAGGCGATTTCGTCAAGATAGTGGAAAACTTCGGGCAGCGGTTTTAGCATGGCGGTGAAAGGATTTTAAGATGCTTTTTTATTATTTTCAAAATCACAGAGGGCAGTCCGAGCCTATCCACGTCCACGGAAGGTCAAATTTTTTGCCAAGGCGCTGGGCGAGCGCCTGAACGCCAAAAACCTCGGTGGCGTAATGGCCGCAACAGTAGAGATTGAGACCCTCGTCCTCCGCCTGGGCATAGTGGGCTTGGCGCAGCTCACCGGTAACGAGCGTGTCCACACCGATTTCCTTGAGATGAGGCATGACGCCCGCGCCCGAACCGCTCACCACCGCGATTTTCTTCGGCCGCGCGGGGCCTTTTTCGATCGCAAGGGTGCGCGGAAACAGTTTTTCCAATTTTGAGCGCAAGGCCGTGCGTGCGGGGCAGCTTGTGACGGTGGGCACCAGCGGCGTGCCCTCGTAGGGCAGTTCCCACTTTGAAATTTTCAGACTCAGCAGCCGCGCGATGGTCGCGGAGTTCCCAAAATCCTTGTGCGCGTCCAGCGGCAGGTGGCTACCGTAAAGCGCGATGTTCTGCGCCATGAGGGCGTCCACGCGCTTGAAATTAACGCCGGTCAGCGGGACGGGGTTCGTCCAAAAAAGCCCGTGGTGCACGATCAAAAAATCGACCCCGGCGAAAGCGGCGCGCTCGAAGGCCGCCAACCCCGCGTCGACTGCCGCGCCGATATGCGTGACAGCGCCCGAGCGATTGGCGCATTGCAGGCCGTTGACAGCGCCCTCGAAATCGGCGATTTTTTTGCGGCTGGTCAGCGTATCGCAAAAGGCGACCGCTTGGGCGAGGGAGATCTTTTGGGGCTTCGTTTTCATTTGTACTCAAAGCTAGGCTGTGTTTTTAAAACCCTAATTTGAAAACACAGCCTAGGGCGATTCGGCGCAAATGTCAGCGGCAAAAAATTGACAACGGCAAGGGCGCGGGCGCATCGTGGGAGAATGAAACCGTTTCCCGCCGCCGTCATTCTCGACATGGACGGGCTTTTGCTCGACACCGAGCGCATGTCATACCGTGCGCTGCAGGCCGCCGCGCAGTCGATGGGGCTTGCCCTCTCGATGGAGATTTATGTGCAACTGATCGGCCTGCCCGCGCACGTGTTACCGCAGACAACGGCCGCCTTTTACCCGCCAGGCACCGACACGCGCGAACTCTTTGAGCGCTTCCACGCGCTTTACGGGCGGATGGTTGAAAACGAGCCCATCCCCCTGCGCCCGGGCGTCGGCGAGCTGCTGGACTTTTTGGACGAGCGCGCGTTGCCGCGGGCGGTGGCCACTTCCACGCGCACGCAGCTGGCGCGTTTCAAGCTGGAGAAGGCGGGGATCCTGCCTCGCTTGGGCGAGGTGGTCGGTGCCGACCGCGTGGCGCACGGCAAGCCCGCCCCCGACATTTACCTTGAGGCCGCCAATCCCTTCAACTTGCCGCACGCGCACATCGTCGTATTGGAAGACAGCCCGGCGGGCATACGCGGCGCCAAGGCGGCGGGGATGTGCCCCATCATGATTCCCGACCTAAAACCGCCCACGCCCGAAGACAGGGCGGCCGCACGCGCGGTGTGCAGAAGCCTTTCGGAATTTGTCGCAAAAGCGCGGGAAAATCGTATTTAATAACTGGATACACGCGCAACTAGCACTCTGAAAGCCCGCCGTCAACTGTCTTTTGCTGTTTTCCCCCTCGAAAAAAAACTGTTTTTCCCTCTTAAAAAGATGTTGCAAATCGTTGAAAGCGGCATTGAAATAAAGGGCGTATGGCAACCAAAAAGAAAACCACTTCCGCCAAGAAGAAACCCGCGAAGCGCAAGCCCAGCGCGGCCTTCATGAAACCCGTAACCCCCGATGCGAAACTCGCAGCGGTCGTCGGCTCCAAGCCGCTGCCCCGCACCGAGCTGACCAAGAAGCTCTGGGATTACATTAAAAAGAACGGACTGCAGGACAAGAAGAACAAGCGCCAGATCAATGCCGACGCCGCCCTCAAGGCTGTGTTCAACGGCAAGAACTCTGTCAGCATGTTCGAGATGACCAAGCTGGTTTCCGGTCACCTGGAGTAGTTCCTTTTGCGGGCGCGCCCTCATACGGCACGCATCCTTGCAAAAACCGTGGAAGCAATTCCACGGTTTTTTTGTGAATGCCTTCAAACCAGCAGTTTCAACTTCTCCAACACCGCCTGCGCGGCGCACAGGCGCACGTGGGCGCGGGTGCCGGAAAATTTGAAACTCTTTGCCATGGCATCGGCGCCTTTTAGCGCCCAGCCTATGTAGACTTTCCCGGCGTCCTTATTGGCGGGATCGGCAAAGCCCGTCACGCTTAGCGCGATGTCGCAGCCGTATAGTTCGAGCGCCCCTTGCGCCATCGCGGCCGCGCAGGCGTGGCTGACGGCGCCTTTTTTTTCGAGGATGGTTTTGTCCACGCCGAGCACGCGCGTTTTTGCCTTGTCGCAATAACACACGGCGCTGCCCGCGAAATAGGCGGAGCTGCCCGATTGCTGCGTGAGCGCCGCGCCGAGCAAACCGCCGGTGATTGACTCGGCAAAGGCTATTTTTTTCTTCGCCTTCACGAGTTTTGCGCGCAACGCCTCGTCCACTAGGCAAGGCCCGTCGAGGTGAAAAAACATATCGGCTTTCATAAGGTTTCTATTTGTCAATGGGGATTGCGAAAATACGGGCGCCGGCGTTAAACTGCCAGCGTACGTCCCGCAAGACCATGTCAGCAGCACATTCAGCCACACTCAAGGAAAAATTGCGCGCGCTGCCGCATGCCCCGGGCATTTACATGATGAAAGACCGCTTCGGCTCCATCCTGTATGTGGGCAAGGCCAAGGATTTGAAAAAGCGCGTGGGCAGTTATTTTTTGCGCGGGCGCCGCGCGGGAATCGAGCGCCCGAAGATCGCCGCCATGATGCCGTTGGTGCGCGACGTGGAGGTAAGCGTCGTGCGCAACGAGACAGAGGCGATTTTGCTCGAGGGGCGGCTCATCAAGCACTGGCGGCCCAAGTACAACACCGACTTTGTGGACGACAAGCGCTTCCCGCTCGTGCGTTTGGATATCAAGCGCCCCATCCCCCAATTTGTCGTGTGCCGCCTGCGCCGCGAGGACGGGGCGCGCTATTTTGGCCCCTTCGCCCATTCGACGGCGCTGCGCAAAACCCTCGCGCAAATACGCAAGCGCTTCGGTGTTTTGCTCGGCGACACCACCCCGAAAAAGCAGCCCGACGGTCGCTGGAAACTTTACGACGACGCCCGCGCCGAAATCTACGGCCACCCCAACGAGGTCGCGCGCGAAGACTACCTCGGCGCACTGGAGAAGGCCGTCGAATTTCTGGAAGACCGCGCGCGGCAATGGCGCGGCGAACTCAAGGAACAAATGAGCCGCGCCGCCCAAGCCATGCGTTTCGAGGAAGCCGCCCGCTTGCGCGATTTGCTCGAGCAACTCGAGGGCACCTTCACCCCCGCGCGCAAATTCACCCGCGCGCTGCCGCGCGTTAACGACGCCCAAACCGCCGTCTCGGCGCTCAAAAAAGCGCTCGGCCTGAAAAAATCTCCAAAAACAATGGAGTGTTTCGACATCTCTCACATCGGCGGGCAGTTGGCCGTGGCCTCGATGGTGCGCTTTGAAAACGGACTTCCCGACAAGCGCGGCTACCGGCATTTTCGCATCAAGAGTTTTGTCGGCAACGACGATTTTCGCGCCATGCAGGAGGTGGTCGGCCGACGCTACACGCGTTTGCACGCAGAGAAAAAACGCTTCCCCGACCTGGTCGTTATCGACGGCGGGCTTGGCCAAGTCAAAGCCGCCCTCAAAGCCTTTGAGGCGCACGGTTTGAAGCCCCCGCCCCTGATCGGCCTGGCATAAAAAGAAGAGCAAATCATTTTCGCCGATCCCGAGAAAAAACCGCTCACCCTCCCGCGCGAAGACCGCGCGCTGCGGCTGCTGCAACGCCTGCGCGACGAGGCGCACCGCTTCGCCAATTCCTTCAATGCCCAACTGCGCTCCAAAAAAATAAAGGAGAGCGTGCTGGACGCCTGCCCCGCCCTTGGCCCCAAGCGCCGCGCGGCCTTGCTGTCGCATTTTGGAAACATCCAAAAACTGCGCGCCGCCAGCGAACAGGAAATCGCCGCCGCCCCCGGCTTCGGCAAAAAACGAGCCGCGGAAATTTTCGCGTTTTTAAGGACACTGGGCAACGCGGGCGTCATCCCGGGAGAATTGAATTTAGGAAAGGGCAGTTGAGCTGGGTTTAGCGCCCGCCATGCAGGGCGCGTCTTATTATTTTTGATCGACCGTATGAATTGTCAGGTTTTTAAGCTCTTTCTTTTCCTGCGGGAAAATTTTTGAGAATAATAACGCCAGGCCTATCATCAGCAAATTCATGAAGACGGTCAGCCAGAAAATGTCCGGCACCCAGTTGTCCATGTTCGCGTGGAATTGAGAGACGCTCGCAATCACTTCCTCCAGTGACGCGCTCCCGCCGCCCAGGAAATTCTCGTGCAGCCAGCCGCCGAAGGATGCGGGGAAGCCCTCGCTGTTTTTGATGAAGTAAAACGCCGACCACAGCAGCCCCAGCGGCACCACAATGCTTGAGGCGCAAAAAGCCGCGCGGTTGCCCACCCCCTTGCTGAAAAAGCCGACCATGAACAGGCCGAACAAGCCTATCGAGCAGATCATCGCCAGCGTGGCATGCATGTTTTGCAAGGTCTGGGAGCGCCACACATAAATGAGCGTGGCGCTGGTGACCATGAACACGCCGATCAGGCAAGTCGACACGCGTCCCACCCGAACATAGTGCATGTCGGGTTTGTTGCGCACGATGAAACGGTGGTAAAAATCGTCCACCCAGGTGACGGTGCAGGCGTTGAGCATCGGAGCCATCGTGCTCAAGGAGGCCGTGAGAATCGCGGCCAGAAAAAAGCCCTTCAAGCCCACCGGCAGGTATTGCGCCATAAAGTAAGGCACGATTTTTTCCGGCGCGATATTGCGAAAGGCATCCACCGTGGCGTCGGGGGCGATGTCATAATAAACCCACAGCGAGGTACCCAGAAAATTAAAATACAGCCAGATCGGCACGACCGTGCACGCGCCCAAAATCACCGCGAAGCGCGCGTTGAACAAATCTTTCGGCGCGCGGTAGCGCTGGATAAAATCCTGGCGCGTGGTGTAGTCGTTGGCGTTCACGAACAAGGTCGAGATCATGACGACCCAGAGCGTCTTTTTGCCGTCCACCTCGCCGAGGGTCAACTCCGTGCTACCGATGGAGAGCTTGCCCGCCTCCGCCGCGCGGGTGAAGATTTCCGAAAAGCCGCCCAGAAAGGAAACGTCGGTCACCTGAGAAATCTGATACAGGATGATCGGCAGCAGCGTCGCCCCGCCGAAGATGAAAAGCATGGACTGGAAAAAATCCGTCCAGATGACGGCCTCCAGCCCGCCAAACATCGTGTACAGCGTGGCCACCGCGCCCAGAATGAGGATCACCCAAAAGATCGGCTCGTGAAACAGCCACGGCAAGTCGCCGCCCATCGCGCCCTCAAACGCCCTGAGCGCGCCGGCCACCGGCAAAAATTCCTCCAGCGCAATACTCGTGACGTACAGCACGATGCCCAGGCGCATCAGGTTAAACGTCATGAACCCCACCGCCGCGTACACGCGCGCCCAGGTGCCGTAGCGCTGCTCCAAAAACGCGTAGCCGCTGGGTGTTTGCACCCGGCGGAAAAACGGCACGATGAAATACGCGCTCAAGACACCTAGAATCAAAAAGCAGAAACTCGGCAGCACCCAAAACCAGTCTTCCTTAAATGTGTAGCCCGGCAGCGCCAAAAAGGTCATCGCCGAGATCATCGAGGCGGTGATCGAAAAGCCCACCAGCCAGCCCGGCAGGTTTCCCCCGCCCAAAAAATAGGATTTGGTGCCCGTTTGCTTGCGCGAAAAATACGCGCCCACGGACAAGTTAAACACAATCGCCCCGCACATGATGAGCACGTCAAACCAGGTCAGTTTGAACGTCATCTCGACAACAGGAGCGGCTTCGGCCAGAAGAAAATAGGGCATGGCAACGGGTGCTATTTTTGCACGGGAGTTTTGTCGCGCGGGCGCGAGCTTAGCTCAACGAGCGCCTTGAGTGTCTGCCTTTTTTGCGCGGCGCTCATTTGCATGAGGCGGTGCTTGCCGTCGGCGGACGGCTTGAAGGCCGTGTGGCCGCGCGCGTCGGTGAGCGCCACCGTCCCGGGTTTGGAAAGGGAGTAATAGTCTGCGCGCTCGGGGCGCACCGCGTACAGCACGCTGCACAAGTCCCAAGTGGGACGGTCGTGCGGGCCTTTTTCATAGAGTTTGTAGGATTCCACGACCGGGTTGTCCTTCGCCCACTTGTAATCTTTCTGGATGCTCGACCACGGATAGGGCACCGACTCGCCGATCTCATAGCTGCTAAAGACCATCGGGATCGGGCAGTCGCGGTAAAAAGCCTCCGCGCTGGGGGGATCTTTTTGGACATTGTACTCCAGCGTTTTTTTCGGCGAAAAATTCGCCGCCATGATGGAAACGAATTTTCCCTTTTTGGCTAAGAGCGCCTTGCCGTCCAGCGGCGAAATGTCGTCCGGCGGTGAGGCCAGCAGTCGTGCCATATTGGTCGAAAAACCGATGACGATAAACACGACCGAATTATCCTCGGCCTGCGCGAGCGTCTTGCGCAGCAGCGCGGACGCCTCGGGAAAAACGTCGCCCGTCTTGTGCGTGCGCGCGTATATAAAATTACCGTCGCCATCCACGCGCTCGCACACTTGCTTGGCGAAGCGGCCATCTTCGGGAGTCACCCCGCTGTTTTTGACGGCGCCGATCGGAATGTCGCCACGCCCGTAAAACGTGTTTATCACATCGACCAGCAGGGGGCTGTAAGGATTGTCCTTGTTGGTGGTGACGGCCAGCAGTTTGCACTCGCCTAGGCTTTGCAGCGAATGCACCATGGCCAGCGCCAGGGCGTCGTCGACATCGTTGCCCATGTCGGTGTCAAAGATCAATTGCACGGGCGCGGAGTGCGCCAGCGACAAGGCGCAAAAACCCGCCAGAAGTGTATGGGCTTTTTTTATTTTCATGATGAGCAACTGTATTGAAATTTCTTGGCGGGCACAACAGGTTCGTCCTTTTCTCCCCGGCAAGGTGGCGCCTGCGCGGACATTTGGGGAAAATGCCGCGCAGGCACCGGCTGTGCGCGAAACCCCTTCCTGTTTCGGCACGGCCTTGCTACTACTACTACTACTTGGAGGGTTGGATAATTTCTATCCAACGCAGGTGCATCGGCCGTGTTGCGGCGGTACAAACTACCCTAACGACGTTGTCACCGTCCTTCAACGCGCCGGATGGCACCAAGAACGAAAGGTATTGTTCGGCCTTGTTGAAGCCGCTCTTGATTTCGGAATCAAACGGGTAAGTGCCCATCGTGTTTTTTGTCTGAGTGAGGCGCTTGCCGTTTAGCTCCACCACCCAGTTCCCACGCTGAATGCCGGTCTCAATCGGCTCCAACTCGCTTTGCGGGCGCTCTTTCTCGGTGACGGCGAGAATTCTCAGGGTGGCAGGCCCGTTACCGTTGGCGGGCAAAATGTCCATCGTGTAATCGCGGGTTTTTCTTTTCGAATTAAAGACAAGGTCGCGCCCGCGCACATAAAAATAACCGTCGATTTTTTCAAGCGCCGCCTTGTCGATGAGCTTGGGTAAGAACGCAAAGGGCGGCTCGTTGAAAGGCCCCTTGAAATTTTGTTTGCCGCCATGGGCACGGTAGTAGGCGAAATTAAAAAAGCTCACGCCATCGGCTCCGCGCGCGTAGGCCAAGCGCGCGGTGTTCTCCAGCATCTCGTGGGTGCTGCGGCGGTACTGGTGCTGGTCGTAGGCAGTGTCGGCCAGCCGCCACGTCATCGTCGTGTGGGTGAGTTCCTCGTAAATACGGGTGTTGGGCGCCTCGGCGCGCGCCTGCGCCACGCCGGTTTGCTGGCTCATGTCGTAGCTGGGACTTAAGTTAAAATAATCAACCACCTTCGCCCAATCGGCGGGCACAAAGCCCACGTCTCTCCACGCCTGCGGTTCGGTCGGCACGCGCACGCCCAGCACGCGGCGCTGCCCGCCGACTTTCTGCTGCGCCTTGTCCAATTCGGCGCGCACTTTTTTCAAAAAGCCGCACATGATGGCACTGCGCTCGGCCAGCGGCAAATCATCCTTGAAATAAAACGGGTGTCGCAAAAAATCGATCTCCATGCCGTCCATCTGCGGGTAAATTTCAATCACCTCGGCGATCAATGCCTCCTTGTAAGCGCGCGCCTCGGGGATCGCCCAGTTGTGCACACAGTCCTTCCAGTTGCGCGAGGAAAGCGGACCGAGGCGGTACTGCGGGTGCTCGACGTAAAAACGTGTCATCGAGTGCGCGTCGCCGCCGGAGAGTTTTTCATCAAAAGAATACTCCAGGTGGTGCGCGTCGTTGGCGCGAAAAGACACCAGCGCGGCCACCTTGTTTTTATGGCACTCGTCGATGAAGGGGCCGATGATGTCGCCGCCTGCAAGCAGGTAGCGGTGCTCTGCCAGGTTCGGCTCAACGCCATAATGCTCGCGGAACCACTGCTCGTGCTCGGCCAGCGGCACGAGCTTGCTGTTCCACCACGGCACCCAGCTGTGCGCGGGCTGGATGAGCTGCGCGTCCATGCCTTCGACGACCGCCTCGCGCACGCTCTCGCGGATTTTCCGTTCCGTCATCTCGCGGGGCTGTTTCAAATCGTTGTAAGCGCTGGCGCAATTGAGCACGTTGGTCGTGTCATTGCTGTAGATCATGCGCCAGGCGGGGTAATCCGCGCCCCAAAGCGCGCAGTTGTCCGCCGCAAAAACCGCCACGGCGGCGAGTGTCGTTTTGAAGATAAGGTTCATGTATTCAAAATTTAATTACGTTTTTTGGTTATCTGCAAAACCAGCGACTCGCTTTTGCCGTCCTTGCTGATCTCGGGGAAGACCTTCACCTCATAATCCTCGTCGAAATTGACCGCCTGCACGGCGGGGACATTTTCCATCGAGTCCGCGATAACCAGCGCGATCTTGCGCGAGGAGCCGCGGTACTGCCGCCCGTCGACGATGATTTTTCCCTTGTCCACCACAAAGCGCCCGGCGCGGTAATTCATCGTGGCCACGCCCTTTTCGTCGAGCACGAATTCCAGCGTCCCGAATTCGTTGACGCGCAAAAAATTCCTGCCCTTGGGATTGGTGGTGATCACCGGTTTGGAGCCGATGACCTTGAGGACGCCCGTGTGCTTCCCCTGCGTAACACTGCCGATGGTGATGCCGCCTTTGAAGTTGCCGTCGCTGATTTCGACAAGCGCCTTGCCCGAGCAGGTGCTCTCGCTGCCGACCATCAGCATCCCGCGCATCTCGGAGTCGTTACCCACGGCCAGCTCGCCGCCTTGCATATAGACGACGCCGTTGGCATTGGTGAATGTGCCGTGCAGCGCAAGCTGCGAGACGGAGATTTTCGCCCCGCGCGTGATGTAGAGCGTGGCGGCGTTGGTGGAGGCGCTGCCTAAAAGAATGTTCTCCGTTATCTTGACGGGCGAATTGACCGTGACCGTGCTGCCCGCCGGAATGTAGGCGCGCATAAAACCGTTGGGAACTTTTTTCAAGTCCCAGTTTTCCGCCTTGCTCCACAGCCCTTTTTCAGTCTTGAAATGAACCCGCTGCACTTCGGCGTAATTCTGCGCCGCGTACGCCGCCTGCTGTGTGAAGGCGGCGCACGTGACCAGAACGCATATGGCTGTTAACGGTTTCACTTCGGAGAGATAGGGATAGTTAGCGCCTGCGCCGAGCCACCATGGCGAGCGTCAAAAACGCCATCAACGCGGCCGTCATGGAAGGTTCGGGAATTTCAAGGCGTGCCAGCAATTCCTTGCCGTCGCCGCTTAAAAACAAACCGGCAAAGCTGTAATCACTCGACAGGTTTTGGACGATGATATCGGTGCCAATAACGCCGCCCCACTGGTCAAAGTCGAGCACGCCCGTGCCTGTTATCACGATGCTGATGTCGCCGATGGGGCCGGTGTACCCGGCAAAGTCCAGAGTGATCATTGGCTTGCCGCTCAACACGTCGGCGAATTGCATCACCCCGCCCACGTCAAGCGACTGGAAGCTGTCGTTGATGCCAAAGGTCAGCCGCGAACCCTGCCCGAGCGTCAAACCGCCTGTGCCCAAAATCGCCACATCGGCGCCGTTGCGTATCGCCAGCTCCGCGACAGCACCAGACTGCGAGGCCGCCAGAGTGACGCCCGTGTTGCCGGAAGCCGTTCCCACGCGCAGCGTGCCCGCATTGACCAACAGCAGCGAGTTGCCCTGCAGCACCACATTGCCGTCCACGTTGAGCACACCAGTACCGGAAACCGTCATGGAGCCCTTTCCTCCGGCCGTTCCCGCGTCGGCGTGAGCCGAGCCGAGCGTGAGCGTCGTGTTAATATTAAAAGTGCCCAGTGCCAAAGAAGCGCTCGCCGTTTTCGCGTGGTCGTCCGCGCCGACTTGCATCGACGAGGCCGTAATGGTGCCATCGTTGAGATAAACAAATCCCGAGATGTTGTTGATCGCCCCGACATTGGCCTGTCCGCCGTACAACACGCGGAATGCGCCCGCCGCGATTTCTCCGGCCTGCGGCGTGATGCCGCTACCCACTCGCACCGCCCCACCGGAAAGCGTTGCGCCGCGCATGACACTCAAAGTGCCCGCCGTGTGAAAAATACCGGCGCCGGACACCGTCACCACGGCGCTAACGGGATTGCCGCTGTAAGAGTTGTTCGAGCCAATGTCGGAATAGCTGGCCACATAAAACGTGCCGCCCGAGATGTCGACCGCCGCGGAAGTGGTGGACAGGGTCGTTGCCGGATCCAATCCGCTCAGAGCCGCAGTGAAAATATCCGCCCAGACGGTGCCGCCGCTTTGCGTGTATTGTCCCCTGGTCGTAGCTCCCCACGACGCGTTTGAGACAATCAGCCGCGAGAACGTGGCCTCGCCGCTGCCAGTCACCTCCAGCGTGCCGGTCGAGTTGTTTCCAACGCCGAGCATCGTGTTGCCGCCGGTGGCCACCAAAGTGCCGTCGGAAATGTAGATATTACCGCTGCCTGTGTTGCCGTTGCCCACGCGCACAACATTAGAAAACGTGACCGCGCCGCCGGAGACTGTCAGCGTGCCGGAAGCGCTTTGCCCGGTGCCCAACGCCGTTGTGGCCGTCACCAGCAAGGAACCGCCGGAGACTGTCACCTTTCCGATGGAATTCGCGCCGCTGCCCAATGTCAGCGTATTGACGTTCACTTCGCTGCCCTCAATTGAAATCGTCGCCGAACTCGTGTTATTATTACCCACCGACATCCCGGCCAGCGTCGCATTAATGGCTCCGCCGGAAAGCGTGGCGACCGCGGTGGCGCCCTGATTGTGTGCAAAGCCCAGGTAAGTGCCCTTCACGTTGAGCGCCCCGCCGGAAATCACAAGCGTGCCGGAACTGGTCTGCCCCGAAGCGATCACCGCGTTGGCCCCGACATTGACGCTGCCCCCGCCGATCGTGAGCGAGGCGGTCGAGTTCTGCCCCGTGCCCACCTCAAGCGCGCCCGCGTCGTGAACCTGAGCGCTGTCTGCCACCGTCATATTCACCGTCGAGAACGAGGCCACACCCAAACGCAGGCGGCTGTTGCCGGTGATCGTCGCGCTGCCGGAGAGCGAAATCAACGCTTTGCTGCCGCTATTCATGCCCACGTCCAGTTCATTGACCAGCGACAAATAACCGTTGCCGCCCATCAGCAGCGAGGCGGACGCATTCGGCCCGTAGCCCATGATCAACGCGTTGGACAATTGCAATTTGGCGTTATCCGTGATCGAGATCGTGCCGGTGACACCGGAGATGGTGTTTCCGGAATTGCCTATCAACAAACGCCGCGTCGAAACACTCGCCGTGCCCGAAAGATCCAGCGTGCCACTGGAATTTGTCTGGTTGCCGATCGTCATAACCCCGCCACCATTGGTCATGTTCAAATGCCCGCCCGACATCGAGAAAATGCCGGTCGAACCCGAGCCGTGCCCAATAGAAAGTTCCGTGCCGGCTATCGTGAGCGTGCCGCCGGTGATGCTGACAGTGCCTTGCGCGCCCACACCGGCACCCACGCGCATGTGGGTGTTGGCATAAACGCTGCTGCCGGTGCCCGAAATGTTCAACGTGCCCTTGGTGCGCGCACCGTCGCCCAGGTTGATGTTGTTGGCGGAAACGGTCAGCTTGGCGTTGTCGGCCACAGACAAAAAACCGGTCGTGTCCGCCAGCGCGCCGATGCGCAAGCGCGAGCCGTTGACCGTGACAGCCGACGAATCCGCAAGCGACAACGTCACATGGCTGCCGGAAGTCATGCCCATGTCCAGCTCACCAGTTATGGTCAGCGCGCCGCTGTTGGAAAGGTTTATGATCGTCGCCGAATCGAGACCGTAGCCGAGCACCATGGCACCGGAAAGCGACATCTTGGCAGTGTCCTTGATACTCATGGACGCGGACATCATTTGTGAGCTGCCGTCCAAGGCGCCCGCCTCGAAGCGGTTTCCATAATAAGAAGCGGTACCGGAAAGCAAAATGGAGCCTGTCGAAAGCGCGGACTGCCCCAAAACCGTCCGTCCGTTGACATGCACGGTGGCGTCAGCAATATCCAGCGTGCCCGAGGTGGAATAATATAGGCCGAGGCTCAGGGTGTTTGCAATCGTCAGCGTGCCACCCGTCATAGACAACAGGCCGGTGGCGCAAGTGTTCTGTCCCATGCTGATCGTGCTTGCGGTGACGGTTCCTCCACCGATGGCGAAAGTTCCCGAGGCGCTCTGCCCTATTCCGATTACCATGCCGTTGGTCAACTTCACATCACCGCCGCCAATCGCTACCGTTCCTGTTGAATTTGTCCCGTTAGCCACGCTTATGGTCGTCAACGAAAGGCTCCCGGCACTCATATACACCGTGCCGACGCTGGCGGAGTTATGCCCCACCGACAAATTCGCCGCCGCCATAAGCGAACCGCCCGAAATGGTGAGCGTGCCGCTGGCTGATTGGTTATGACCCAACCCGATGTAAGTTCCCCCGACCGTCACGGTTCCACCGTCAATGTGCATCGCGCCGGAGCTGGACTGCCCCACACCGATCGACATGTTGCCTGCCACCGACAAACCGGCCGTGCCCGAAACTGTGACAAACGCCTTTGAGGATGCGCCATCGGCCACGTTCATGTAGGCGTTGGCCACGGTCAATTTTGCAGAATTGGAAAGATTCAATGTCGCGTACGACCCGGCCCCCACACCCAAACGGAAGCGGCTGCCGTTGATCGTGAGGCTGGAGGTTCCGGACATCGCGATGGCCGTCGTGCTCGTGGAACTGACGCCCGCGTCCAACTCGCTGGTGACTGTTATCGCGGCGCCGTCTGTCAGCGACAATGTGCTGGTGTTGTTGGTGCCGCGTCCCATTTGCAATGCGCCGGAAAGCGATATTTTCGCGTTGTCTTTAAGTGAAATAAGCGCATGACTATTGATGCCGCCAGCGTCGATGCCTGTCTCAATGCGCGAACCAGAATAACTGGCGTTGCCGCTAAGCAGCATCGAGGCGGTGGAGTTCGCGCCGGTGGCCAGCGTTACCGTTGTCGCTTTAAAGATTCCGCCTTCCAACGCCAAAGTGGCCGAACTTGTGTTGCCACCGGCCAGCAGAAACGTTCGCGCATCAAGCGTGCCGCCGGAAAGCGTCAACACGCCGCGTGCGTAATCGGCGGATGAGAGCGTCGTCGCGCCAGTGACAGTCACGGCTCCATCCTGAATGTGAATGCCGGAGATGGTTGTAGCGCCCAATGTATCCTCTATTTGGATACCGGCAGCCGAGTAGGCTTGTCCCGCGCTGTTGGCGTCGAAGTTCAAAACGCCGCCGGAAGTCGAGTTTGGCGACAAGGTGGCGGTGTTGGTAATCTGCGCGGAAACACTTTCCGCAATGACATCGCCCGGGCCGAAGTAATAATAGTCCGCGGCAATTAACGTTTGCGCAAACAGCCAAGCGCTAGCACAAGCGGCGAAGAGGCATGTTTTTTTCATAGGATTTTCGGCGGTTGGGGTTTAAAAAGAAGCAGAATTTTTTTGATATTGTACAGACTGCGATACTTTTATTTTTATGTCAATAAACTTTTTTTTCAAAAATATTAAATTCGCTTATAATCATGGGGTTAAAGTTTTATTTATTATATATTTTAGTTAATACAAATAAGCGGGCGAATAAGAGGTTATTGCATTATGACAGACTCATCGTTAGCGCAACACGGTGTCAATCCGGTGCAGATCCGGAAATTTTGCCGAATAATCACGATTTTTTTGCTGCGCGCATACACAAGGAGCCAGCGTCGAAAGATCTTGCAGCCGCTCGGCGCACTGCGCCGGCACTATCTGCGGCCAAACTCCGTCTTGCGGGCGCATGATTTCCTGTCGCAGTTGCGCACGCGCCTGCTCGAGCCAAATTTCCGGCAGGTAGCGCGCCATCGAACCGATCACAATTTTTTGCGGATAAAACATATCGCACAGCATGGCGCACACGCGCCCCAGATAATGGCCGGACTCTTTCACCACCGCCACGCCCTCCGGCTCGTTCGCACGCGCAGAGCGCTCGATCTCGAACAAATCGGTGCGCGATCCGAATTTTTTCGGGAAGCGCTCCTGCGCCAGCAGCGTCACGCCCTCGCCCGAGCAAAACGATTCGACGCACCCGCGCTTGCCATACACATCCGGCCCGTCTTCCGCCAAGCGGATGTGGCCGATTTCGGGCGATTGCCCCTGCGGGCCGCGAACAATCTGCCCCGCGCACAACACACCCGCCCCGCAGCCGGTGCCCGCCGTCAGGTAAGCGGCATGAGTGCAGCCGCGGGCGGCACCCCAAAGCATCTCGGCCTGCAAACAGGCGATCGCGTCGTGCTCGACGACGACCGGCAGGCCAAAAATTTCAGCGAGCTTGCCCTTCAGCGGCACGGCATCCCACCCGAGCAGATGCGGCGGCGAGTAAATAACACCGGTGATCGTGTTAAGCGGCCCGCCAATGCTCACGCCCAAGGCGCCCACATCGGGAAAACATTTCAGCAGCAGCCGCGCGTGCAGCAAAAACTGCTGCAACATGTGTTCGTGCCCCATATGAGCCTGGGAGGGCCATTGCTTACGAGCAAGAATTTCCCCCTGCGCCGTGCCCACGATCGCGGCCGACTTCGTCCCGCCCACATCCCAGCCCAGATAAAGTTCTTGTTGCGCCATGATAAAAAAAAATCTGCTAAGCCCTGCTCCGAGCTTGCACACGCACAGCGCGCTGAAAAATCGGGAGAGCCATCATTGTCTTGGTTTTGTATCTATTTGATTTTATTTTAATACAAATAATACTCTCGCCGCGCCCGCGTCAACTTTTTATTTTGCCCGTGCCCGATCTTCCAAACCACTCAGTGACAGTTTTGGCTCGTCTCCTCGCCGCAGGAGCTGCGCACGATCAGCCGGGGGGAAAGCAGTTGGTGGCGGTTCATGCGCCCCTTGCGTTTGCCCTGTATGCCTTCCACCAGCATCTCGACGGCGGCCGCTCCCATTTGCGCCAGCGGTTGCTCGACGCTTGTCAAATTAAGCCCGCGCGTGCGGAAAAAGGCGGAGTCCATGTTATCATAACCAATCAAAGCCACCTGATCGGGCACCGTTATGCCCGCGTCGCGCAGCGCGGTGAACGCCCCGTGGGCGATGATGTCGTTCATGCACACGATGCTGTCAAAGGGCAGCGGTTTGCCTTGCGCGGCCTTGATCCATTTCGAAACAATCTCGTAGGCCGCGCGGTCAAACGGCTGCGTGCCGGTGTTGGCCTGGCAGACGGGCTTGCGGATACCCGCGGCCTGCAGCGCGTCCATAAAACCCTTGTGGCGGTCCTGATGCACGGTATTGCTCTCCCAAAAGCCGATGAGCGCCAGACGCCGGCGCCCGCAGCAGATCAGGTGCTCGGTCGCCTCGTACATGCCGCGGATATTGTCCGTCATCACGCAGGGCAGATCAAAGCCCGGCACGTAGCGGTCCAACAGCACGACCGGCGTGCCCTTGCGCTCGAGACTGCCGAGTGTTTTCAAAAAGTCGGTGCGCTCGGTAGCCTCGCGGTCGGGATAAATGATCAGGCCGCCGACATTCGCGGAAAGCACGTTGCGGATTTGTTTGGCCTGGATTTTCGGGTCGTTGTGATCGTAGGCCAAGACCATGTGGTAACCCTGCTTGGCCGCCTGCGCCTCCAGCGCGCGCACAATCTCCGAGAGCAGTCCCTGCGTGGTGGGCACCACCACGCCGATGAAGTTCGACTTCTTCCCCGAAGCAACGGACGGCGTGACTTTCTTCGCCAAAAACGTGCCGCGGCGCGGATAGGATTTTATCGTGCCGTCCTCGCGCAGCGAGCTAAGCGCCATGCGCGCCGTGACGCGGCTGACCCCGTATTTTTCGACAATCTCATGCTCGGTCGGAATCTTGCTGCCCAAGTCCATCTGCGAGAGCAACTCCTCCAACTGCATGCGCACCTGCTGGTAGCGCGGAAGCAAGTCGAGCATGCTTTTGTCTTTTCGTTGTGCCATATAATACAATTAATGCAACAACCCCGCAGCCCCGCAACTCGAATCTTTGAGGAAAAAGGGGAAGGAAAAGAAAGAAGATGGAAAATGCGGGGAAACCTTTTTTTATAAAAAAAGGCTTCCCCGCACCCCTTCCAAAAAAATTTTATTATGTTTTGGCTGGCGCAGGACGAATTTTGAATCGATATGAGTTTTTAGTTTTTTGAAAACTCCAAGCTCACGATTTCAAAGGGGCCGACGGCAATCTCACCACGCACTGTCTTTCCGGCGTGTTGTTGCGGGAAGGCCCTGTCTATGCGGCGTACTTTCCAGCCGCGTGTTTGCGGCAGGCGGATGGTGCCTTCGCGGCCGATTGTTTCGTGCAAGCGCAGCACAAAATGGTCTTTGCCCAGCGGCACCGTCCACACGGGGACAAGCGAGGGCAGCCCCTCGATCGCCACCGGCAGAGCCATCTCGGGCGCGTTCACGCGCAACGGTTGGGCGAACAGCGTTTCGGCCAGCGCGCCGGGGTGTTCCGCACGCGGGCTGTTCTCGTCCAAACGACCCAGCGCCATCTGAACAGTCTGCCTGCCCAAGTCCGACCACTTCGGTTCTTGCTTGCGCAGGTTGAAGGACGCGGGGAAGGCGTTGGTGACCGTGATCTTGGCGGACTTCAGCAGCGTGACGCTCAGCAACCCGTCGTGGCAGGTGAAACCGTACTTGCTTTCCGCCACGATGAAGGCGCCCTCGCGCCGGCCGTCGTTGGAGGCGAGCACCCAGCGGTTGGCGGGCGCTTCCCACAAGCTGGCCGCTCTGGAATCGCCGCTTGTCTGCGGGCGCCATTGGCCGCCAAAGGGCGCGGCGAACAAGGCGCTTTGCCCGCGATAAGCGCTCGGCACTTCAAAGCGCAAAAGTTTTTCGTGCTCCTTCCAATCCATGTCCACCTGCGCCTCGATCACGTTGGCGCCTTGGCGCACACGCCACAGGATGTCGACGGTCGAGCCTTTGGCCGTGCGCCATTTTTGGCGCAATCCCACCCAGCCTTCGCCGGATTCGGGTTTGCCCAAGCCTAGTAGTTGGAGCGGCTGGCCGTTGTAAAGGGCGTCGCGGTCGATCTCCCATGCCTCGTGGTCGTAGGGCACGTCGTTATAAACAACGGGGCGCGGCGCGCGGGTGAAGACGGGCTTGTTGTCGACCGTCAGCGAAATGAAATTCCCGCGCGCATCAAAGCGCGCGTCCACGCGTTCGTTGCCCAGATGTCTGGCCGAAATTTTCAGCGGCTCGCACTTGAGCGCGGGCAGTTTTTTCGGGTCGCTGATTGAAAGCGGCGGCAGCACGACGAGCTTGTTTTTATATACCGTGGGCAGCGGCAACGGCAGCGGGTTGAACAGTGTCTGCGTTTTGGCGCGCTTGTCGAGCGCCTTGCGCGCGCCTGTCTGTCCTTTGGCGGCGGTGGAGAGCATCTCGGGGATGATCTCGTCGTACGCGTCGAGAATCGAGGCGCCGGGCAAGCAGTCGTGGAATTGCGAAAAGATAAGGCGCTTCCACGCGTGCCGGTCGATCGCGCCCAAGCCTGCCAACGCATGAGCGGCCTCCCACGCACGCAGCCCTTTTTCGGACTCACGGTAGGCGGACTTCACAATCCCGTGGGTCGAGTAAGTGCCGCGGTGCGCCGCCAAGGGAACTTCGCCCTGGTGGATCGGCAATTGCTCGCGCACTTTTTCCATGCGGTCGTAAAAATCTTCGATCAGCCCAAAGCGCGCGGCGGGTTGGTTGCGCAGGTTTTTCTGGCGGCGCACGCGCTCGATGATGTCGATCGTCGGCCCGCCCGCACCGTCGCCCCAGCCCGTGGGAATGAGGATCTCCTTAAACGTGTCGATCTGGCGGTCGTACTCGGCCTCTATGCGCAGGTTGCGCGGGCGCGCGGGGTTGTTGTACACCGTGTGGGAGTTGACGTAGCCGAGCACCTCGACCCCGTCGTTGCCGCGCCACACAAAGCTGGTGTGCGGGAATTCGTGAATCATGTCCCAGGAAATTTTTTGTGTGAAAAATCCCTCGACGCCCGCCAGCTTCATCAGCCCGGGCATGCAGCCCGGATAGCCGAAACAATCCGGCAGCCACAGAACCTTGCTGGGTGTGCCGCGCAGTTTTTCAAACTCCGCCTGCCCCACCGTGAACGAGCGCAGCAGCGCCTCGCCCGCGCCGACCAGAATGTCGGACTCCACATACATGGCGCCGGTAGCTTCCCACGCGCCGCGGCGGATCTGCCGCTCGATGCGCCCGAACAGCTTGGGCTGCCGGCGCGCGATCGCCTCGTAACTGGCCGGTTGGGAATAACAGAACGTGAAGTCCGGGTTATTCTCCAAAAGATTCAAAACGCTCGAGCAATTGCGCACGGCCTTTTTCTCGCCGACGCTTTCCGGCCACAGCCACACCAAGTCCAGATGCGAGTTGCCGATGAGCGTGGCCTTGGGTGCGACGTCGCCGTGCTCGCGCAAAAGCTGGTACGTTTTTTCCAGGCGCTTGCTCAGCGCGGCCGCGCCGCTTTCGTAATAAACAACGACCGCCTCCGTCAATTCCTTGAACACGCAGCGCAGAAGCGGCGGGAGCTTTTTCAATTCCGGGCGATAACGGTTGGGGATGCCGGTGCCCACGCCGTCGGGCGAGCTCATCGCGCCGCTGGCCGAGTCGATCTCCGGCCACGGCCGCGAGCCCATGGTAAGCTTGTCCACCTCCTCCTGCGGCAGCGCGCGGCGCAGTTCTTCCTCCAGCCAGTCGGCGAGTACCTCCAGATCGAAATACGCTTTCCACGAAACCTCGTCCTTGCGCACGATCCGCGCGTTGGCCAGCAACGAACCGGCGGGGCCTATGCCTTTGGCCAGCGCGTGCCAGATGCCGCTTTGGCAAAAAATGCTCTCAACCCACAATTCCTTTTGCCCCTTGGGCCACGGCCACTGGCGGTGCGTGCAGTCGATCCCGAAAACGGGCTGCCCACCTGCGTAGACGGTGGCCTCCGCGTTGTCGTCCCAATGAATATGGTCGCCCGGGCGCAATTTGAATCCCTTGGGCAGCGAAACGTTAAACCACGTCGTGGAAAAGCCGTCCGCCTTCCAGGTGCACGGCACCTCCACTTTTTTAAGCGGGCACTTTTTCGCTTGAGCCAGCGGGAACTCGCCATTGCGCGAGACGGTGCGCTTGACCACCAGCGGCACCGGATCGCGCCAGCAATCCAACGCGAGGCGATTGAGCGCCCTGCGCAGGCGTTGATATAAAAGTTGCGGAAACGGCAAAATTTTTTCGGACATGAGAATTTTTTATTGGTTGAGATTGATTGCTCGCAAGCGGCTGAAATGTGTTTGTTGGCCTAAGTCTCCCATTTTTGGGCGAAGGCGTTTTCCAGTAGTCTACAGATGCAGTGGTACACAGGTAAATGAAGTTCTTGGATTTGGGCGGTGTTTGTCTCGGACACGCATATGGCCACGTCGGCCAAGGGGGCGAGGGCGCCGCCGCTTTGGCCGGTAAGCGCGAGCACTTTCAGTCCGCGCGCGCGGGCGGTTTGGGCGGCGAGCAGGGCGTTTTTGGAATTTCCGGAAGTACTCAAGACGGCCAAGACATCTCCCGGCTCGCCCAGGGCTATCACCAGTTGTGCGTAGACGAGGGAGGCATCCACGTCGTTGCACCAGGCCGAGCCGTAACCCGTGATGCTTGGCAGCGGGATGGCGGGCAGCGCCCATTGCAGTTTGTCGACCCACGGCTCGTCCAAACCGCCGCGCATAGAGGCCGGCAGTGGGCGCTCGCGCTCAAACCCCTTGAGCAGCTCGCCCGCCCAGTGCTCGCAGTCCGCCGCGCTGCCGCCGTTGCCGCATAGCAGGAGTTTTTTCCCGTTGGAAAAGGAAGTGTTTAGCAGCTCAAAGGCCGCCTGCACCTGCCCGAGTATCGGCTGCAGGCACGGGTGGCTGCGGGTCAAAATTGAAACCGGATCCGGCATAAGAAAAATTTTTGTATTATTAACAATACCATACGCTTTGCCTGAATTTCGTCAAATAAAAACACACACGCTCCGACGGCCGTCTGCCGGGCGCCACAAACAACCTCGCCATTTCCCCTCAAAGCTGCCATTATTGTACCATGGCCGGATTCGACGAGAATTTGGTGCGCGAGTACTTTGAGTTGAACGGGTTTTTCGTGCGCCAACTGCACAAATACCAGGTACACTCCCGCAAAAAAAGCGCGCAGGAGCAGATCGACCTGCTTGTGCTTAATCCCGCGCCCGCGCCGGTGGCCGAGCGCAAGCCCGGCTTTCAAATTTTTTCCAACGAGTTGGCGCTGATCACCCGCGCGGTCGTCGCCGTCAAGGGCTGGCACACCTCGCGCATGACGCCCTCCATGCTGCGCTCTGGCTCGAAAATTTCCGATTTTTTGCAGGCCGACATCGAGGCCGCCAAGGAGGGTTATTTCTCGGGATTGGACGACGAGGATAAATCCAAGGAACCGCTCACGCATATCCTCGTGCTGCCCGGGCTGCCCGCCACCGAGCCCTTGCGCGGCCAGACGGTCGAACTGCTCAAGGCGCGCGGGGTCGACGCCATTATCTCCTTCCCCACCATTTTGGAAAACCTGCTGCGCCACGTGGAGACAAACCTCTCCTATCAAAAATCCGACGCGCTGCAAATGATACGCCTGCTCAAGCTCTACGACATGATCAAGCCGCCGCAGCTCGAACTTTTTTCAGACATTCTCTCCCGCAAAAAATAACTCCATGATCCATTCAACCGCCATCGTTTCAGAAAAAGCGCTCATCGGCAAAAACGCGCACATCGGCCCTTATTGCGTCATCGACGATGATGTGCGCATCGGCGACAATTGCCACCTCGAAGGAAATGTCGCCGTGCACAACGGAAGCGTTTTGGGCGACAACTTCCACGCGGAAAATTTCGTGTCCGTCGGCGGCTCGCCGCAGGATTTGAACTTCGATCGCTCGTTGAAAACGGGTGTTGTCGTCGGCAACAACTGCACTTTTCACGAGGGCGTGACCGTCCACCGCGCGACGCAAGTGGGCGCCCCCACGCGCATGGGGGACAACTGCATGCTCATGGCCAACTCGCATGTGGCCCACGACTGCGTGGTCGGCTCGCACGTCATCTTCGCCAATGGCGCGCTGATAGGCGGGCACGTGCATATCGACGACTATGTCTTCATCAGCGGCAACTCCGTCGTGCACCAAGGCTGCCATCTGGGCGAGGGCGTGATGCTCAGCGGCAACTCCTGCACGAGCATGGATATCCCGCCTTATTGCAACGCCGCCAGCCGCAACACGCTGCACGGGCTGAACCTGATCGGCATGCGCCGCCGGAAGTTTGACACCGGCACCATTCGCCAGATCAAAAATTATTATTTCAAAGTCTTCGGCGTGGTCGGCTCCCCGGCAAAATACGCGCAGACCGAGCTGGATAAAAACGAGGAACTCTCCGAGCCGGCGCGCAAATTCCTCCAGTTTTTTGTCGAGAAGCGCCACGGCATTTTGCGCCCCACACACCAAAGCCACAGAACCGACGAATCGCCCGCATGAATCCGCGCATCGCCATCACCTGCGGCGACAGCGCCGGCGTTGGCCCGCAGGTGTGCCTGCGATGGCTTGAAACTCACCGTAACGAAGCGGCCGACCTGCTACCGATAGGCCCGCAACGGTGGCTTGATTCGTTAAAGATGGACGGCATCGCCGTGGGGCCAAAAGAGCATAACCTGACACCCGGTGTGCCGAGCAAACAAAGCGCGCAAGTCGCCTGGGACGCCCTCGAAGTGGCCGCGGCAGGCTGCGCGAACGGAGATTTTTGCGCTGTCGTCACAGGCCCGATTTCCAAAAGCCGCATGAACGAAATCGGTTTTAATTTCCCCGGCCAGACGGAATTTTTTGCCGCGCGCTGGGGAGGCGAGCCGACGATGGCCTTCGCCGGCGGCAAGCTCGCCGTGGTGCTGGCGACCTGGCATATCCCGCTGCGCGATGTGCCGCAGGCGATCACAAAAGAAACGCTGCGCCGGGCGATCGAACGCGCCGATTTTTTGGCACGCGCCCTCGGTGCGAAAACGCCGCGCATAGCCGTGTGCGGGCTCAACCCCCACGCGGGCGAGGACGGCCTGCTCGGGCAGGAAGAACAGCTTCTAATCAACCCCGTGCTGGACGAGCTGCGAAAAACGTATAAAAATCTCTCGCCTGCCCTGCCGCCGGACACCGTGTTCCGACGCCAACTCGAAGGACAGTTCGACGTTATCGTCTCTTTGTACCACGACCAGGGACTCGCCCCGCTAAAAGCTGTGGATTTTGACGCCGCCGCCAATCTCACGCTGGGGCTGCCTTTCATCCGCACCAGTCCCGACCACGGCACCGCCTTCGAGATCGCGGGCAAAAATACCGCGCGCCCCGATTCCTTCGCCAGCGCCATAAAAATGGCGCGCCTGCTCGCGCAAGCGCTTTAAAGCCCCAGTTGCTTTTTCCAGTGGGCGATGGCTTTTTTTGTGGTCTTGGGGCCGGGCATGCCGGGGTTTTCGCGGGCGGCTAATGCGCGTTTTAAATTAAAAACTTGCGTCCAGTCCTTGCCGAGTTTGGGGGCGCATTTTAGTGCGTCTTTGTGCGGAAGTTTGTCGATTGGAAGATTCAGTTTTTCCGAGAGCGCCACCAGCGCGCCGACTTGGTGGTGTGCTTGTCTGAACGGCACGCCTTTGAGCACGAGGTAGTCCGCCAAATCGGTGGCCAGCAAGAGCGGGTCGGCCACGGCCTGCGCGGTGCGTTCTTGGTTCATCGTCGCGCCGACGAGCGTCTCGCGCATAACTTCCAGGCACATGAGCAGTTGTTCGTGGCTGTCGAACAGGGGAGGCTTGTCTTCCTGCAAGTCGCGGTTGTAGGTCAGCGGCAGGCCTTTGACCATCATCATGAGCGTCATGAGATTGCCGGAAAGACGCGCGCTTTTTCCGCGGATAAGCTCCATCGAGTCCGGGTTTTTTTTCTGCGGCATGAGGCTAGAGCCGGTGGTGAAGGCGTCCGGCAAGCGGATGAAACCAACCTCGCTGGAGTTCCACAAAATGACATCCTCGGCCATGCGCGAGAGGTGCAGTCCGCACAGCGCGCAGGCGAAGGCGAACTCGATGTGCGGGTCGCGGTCGGCCACGGCGTCCATCGAGTTGTCCGTCAGGCGGGGCTGCCCGTGTGCGTCCTCAAAACCCATCTCGCGCGCGCTCGCTGCGCGGTCAATCGGCAACGTCGTGCCCGCGATCGCGCCGGAACCCAGCGGCGAGACAAAACAGTTCGCGTACACTTTTGCGAAGCGCTCCAAATCGCGCGAAATCATCTGCGCCCACGCCAGCACATGGTGCGCCACGCTCACGGGTTGGGCGCGCTGAAGGTGTGTGTAGCCGGGGATAAAAATATCCTGATTTTCCTCGGCAAACACAACCAGCCCGGCCAGCAGCGACGAGCACGCGCGCATGAGCTGGCGCGAGGCGTCGATCAGGTATAGCCGCACGTCCGTGGCCACCTGGTCGTTGCGCGAACGGGCGGTGTGCAGCTTGGCGGCGGCGGGCGTCTTTTTCAAAAGCGCCTGCTCGATGTTCATGTGCACATCCTCAAGCGCCGTGTCCCATGTGAATTTTCCGGCGGCGATCTGCCTGTCCAATTCGTCCAGCCCCTTGCGGATGGCGGCGTGTTCGGCCTTTGAGATAAGCCCCACTTTCGCCAGCATCGCGGCGTGCGCCTTGCTGCCGATGATGTCAAAGGGCGCCAGTTTTTTGTCGAAAGAAACCGACTCGGAAAAACGCCCCATCAATTCGCTAGGCCCCTCCTTGAAGCGCCCGCCCCAGGTGGCCTGCTTGCCTGTTTTCTTTTTTGAAGTCGCCATGATTTAGAGCCGCTTGTCGGCGGGGTTGCCGGTGATCCAGTCGGCGTTGTTTTCGCGCTGTTGTTTGTTGGTTTCGCGCACGCGCTCAATGTAATCGCCCGCGTTTTTCGAGTCGCCGGTGACCACGCTGGTCAGCGGGCCTTCCTTGACCTTGCCCTCGTCATTGACGCAGCCGGCCAGCAGCAAGACAAACGCGGAGAGAATAAGTGTGAGTTTCATGAGTGTGATGCGGGGTTGGGGTTAAACATGGGCGCGCGCGTGGGCGTCCTTTTCGATCTCGCTTTTAAAGGCGTCGAGTTGAGCGCGGATTTCTTTTTTGAGCGCGGGCAATGCCTGCGCCTGCGCGACATCCGCGCGGGCGAACAGGTAGAATTTTATCTTCGGCTCGGTGCCCGAGCCGCGTACGGCGTACTTCCAGCCGTTGGCCAGTTCGAGGAAATAAAAATTCTCCTTCGGGATTTCGTAGCCGTCGGCGTCCGTGATCGTGTCGCGGCCAAAATCCGTGAATTTTATGATTTTTTGCCCCGCCATCTCCACGGGCGGGTTCGAACGGTAGGAATCCAGAATGGCCTTTATCTTGGCCGCGCCGCTGGCGCCCTCGTAGTAAATGTTCAAAAGATCCTCGAGTGTGTATCCATATTTCAGATACAGGTTGTCGAGGTACTGCTCGAAGGACATCCCCTGTTTCTTGAGCCGCGCGGCCAGCTCGGCCACCAGGCACACCGCCGAGTTGCCGTCCTTGTCACGCACCAGGTCGCTGGCCAGATAACCGTAGCTCTCCTCCCCGCCAAAGGCGAAGTAGGTGCTGTGCTCGAGCAACAGCCGCGTGCGCTCGGCGTTGGGCGTTGTGTCGTAGTCGATTGTTTTGCCCTGCGCCTGTAGCGCGGCCTCGAGCTTTTCCTCGTATTTTTGCAACCTCTCGCCGATCCATTTGAAACCGGTCAGCGTGTTGATGAGCTTCACGCCGTGCGCCTGGGCGATGGCGTCCTGCAAGGGTGTGGTCACAAAGGTCTTTATCACCGCGACATTGTCGCCGCCGTCCCGCGGAATGATCCCCTTCTCCTTGAGCAGTTGTAGACGGTTTTCCAAAAGCATCGCGCCGGTCATGTTGCCGGTCAAAAGTTTCATGCCGCCGTCTTGCGAGCGCACCGCTATGCCCACGCGGTCGTCGTCGGGATCGGTGGCGATGGCAACATCCGCGCCCGCGCTCTCGGCAATCTTCACCGCCTGCGCAAAAGTCTCGGCGTTTTCGGGGTTCGGGGATTTCACCGTCGGGAAACGCGGATCCATCACAAGTTGGGACTCCACCAACACAGGTTCCAATCCCAGCGCGCGCAACGCCGGAACCGCCATCACCTGCCCGGTGCCGTGCACGGGCGTGTAAACGATTTTCGGCTGCTCGCGCGCGATTGTCTTCACGTCGATCACGGACGAAATCACGCAGTCCAGATAAGGCTTCTCATCGACACGGGCGATAGTCTCGACCTTCGAAATATCGGCCTGCAAAAATTCCGGCAACTCGCGCAGTTGCACCGCGTTTACCTCGTCGATAATGCCCTCGGCATGCGGAAAAACCACCTGCGCGCCGTCCTCGAAATAGGCCTTAAAACCGTTATCGTGCGCGGGATTGTGGCTGGCCGTGATCACGACGCCCGCGTGGCATTTAAAGTGGCGCACCGAAAAACTGAGTTGTGGGGTCGAGCGCGGACCGTCGAAGATGAGCGCCTGACCGCCCAAACGCGTCCATGCGGAGGCGGCAAGCTCGCAAAAGTGCCGCGAAAAGTGCCGCATGTCGTGCGCGATCACCAAACGCGGGGCGTCCGTCCTGTTTTCCTTTTTTAAAAAAGACTGCGTGTAGCGAAACAGCCCTATCGTCGCGCGGGCGATGTTAAAATCGTTGAGCAAATTGGTGCCGACGGCCGCGTGTTCGGGCGTGCCCATGTCGGAAACGTTTCCCAGTTCCGCCTGCGCGCTGACCTTGCCGATCGTGCGCCCGCGCATCCCTCCCGTGCCAAAAGCCAGCGATTTGAAGAAGCGGTCGTTGAGTTCCTCCCATGCCTGTTTTTGAACCAGCTCATCGAGGGCGTCGACCGCCCACTGCGGGAGAAACCCGGCCTCGAACCAGCCCTTTATATTCTGGGCGGACTCATCGAGCAAAAGACCCTGTTTGACGGCGGACTGTATGTTTTGATCAAGCGAACTCATGTATAAAAAATCAGTTGGCGCGGGACGAGTCGTCGTCCTTTTCAAAGCGGAAAATAATCTCGTCGGGGCGCGAGTAACCCAGGCGCTGGCGCACGATGCGCTCAAAAAATTCCTGGTCGTTCATCAGGCGGTCAAAATACTTTTGCTTGCGCTCGATCTCGGCGCGGGCCTGCGTCAACTGCGCGGCGTAGGCTTGCTCGCGCCCGCGCATGGCCTGCACCTCGCGCCAGGCGTCCACCAGCACAACCGCAAACACGCCCATCGCCACGGCGAGCAAGCCCGTCAGCAGTAGCAGCAGCATTTTGTAGTTGAAGGTGTTCTTCATACCAGAGGCGTGTGCGCCTTTCAAAAGCATAACAGGCTGCGACAGGTAGGAAAGCGTTTTTTACTACTAGCCACAGTGCGGCGCCGCATGCCGGTGACTTTCGCAGGGCGCTCCCGCATAAATCCCGCCTGCGGCGATCTTCATGGCTACTGATCCGCCGCCATCAAATTCTCGAGCCACCGAGCGGGCGTGGGGGTACCGTCTTCGTGACCGAGCATGTGGCGCAGGGTGGCCGCGTCGTCCCGGGCTTGGGTGACGCGCTCGGGGGTCAGGGCGTCGTCGAGGGCTTGGGCGAGCTTGGGGGCGGCGCTGTCGCCTTGCAGGTATTCCGGCCAGGCGGGACGGTTTAAGAGCAAATTGGCGATGCCCAGATAACGGATGCTCACGATCATGCGCCCGAGCGCGTAGGTGAGCGGGTGGGCATGGTAGACGATCGCGCCCGGGATACCCGCCAGACAGCAGCAAAGCGACATCGTGCCCGAGCTCATGAGCACGGCGCGCGCGGGGATATTTTGCGCGCCGCGCGCGTCGACAAAAGTGAGCGCGCCGTCGAGCTGCGGAAACTGGGCTGCGATCTGTTTTAGCTTCTCCAAAATAAACTCGCTGGGATAAAGCACGCTGGCCTTTGCCTGCGGGTTGTTTTTGTGCCACTGCGAAAAACCGTTTAGCAGACGCGGGAAAATGCGGCCCACCGCCTGCGGGCGGCTGCCGGGCAGCAGCAGGATGTCTCCTTGCGCGTCGTAGCGCACGGGGTTGGAAAAGTCGGCCTCGGCAAAGGGGTGGCCGACGAACGTCACGGGCAAATCCGTGTCCTTGTAGCACTCAATCTCGAAGGGAAAAATGACGCCGAGGGCGTCGAGCGTCGTGGCCATCGCAAAGCGCCGGCGCGCCTTCCACGCCCAAATTTGCGGGCTGATGTAATAATAAAGCGCCACGTCGTCGCCGCCTTTTTGGGAAAGGCCGCGCTTGAGCAGTTCCTTGGCCAGGCGCAGGTTGAAGCCCGGATAGTCGACAAAGCACACCGCGCGCGGACGCGCCTGCTCGATCCACTTTATGGTCGCGGCAAACAGGCGCGCGAACGCGGCGTAATTTTTGACGACCTCCACGAATCCCACAACGGAAAAGGCCGTCATGTCCATCAGCAAATTCGCGCCCGCGCCTTGCAATTGGTGACCGCCCAAGGCGCAGATGTTTTTCATTTTCCCGCTAGAAAGCAGCTCACGCGCCATACGGGCGGCGTGCGCGTCGCCGGAATGCTCGCCCGCGATGATGAGCAAGTCCGGCCGCCCGGATGGCAACGGCAGCGAAAAGTCCTTTTTTTGCAGCTCGGGGTGCATGAAACGCCTATGAGGTTAAAAATCGCTTTTGACGTGGTACTCAAAACGGTAGTCCTGCGCCTGGCGCGCCTCTTTGGCGCCGAGCTGTTCGGCGCGCTTGAGCCAGCGGGCGGCTTGCCGCGCGTCGTACGCTTTGTATTCATAATATTGATACAGCCGGTAGGCCGCCTGCCCGTCGCCCTCCTGCGCCTTTTGCTCCAGCCGTGGCAGGTCCTTCGCCCGCACGCGCACCTCGTTGCTGGCGCAGCCTGTCAAAAAGACCGCGCCCAGCACGCACAGGCTCGCGCAAACAGTTTTCAATTCACAAGCTCCCCTTGGCTATCTGGTCGGTGATTTGCAGCGCCAGCTCCAGCGCGGTCTTGCCTAGCGTGCCGCCGACTTTGGGCTGCTGGCGCTTGCGCACGCATTCGGCGAAGGAGGCCAGCTCGACCATCAGTGGCTCGGCCTTCTCGATGGGGATTTCTTCTTTGGAAATATCCATGGGGCCCGTCTTTTTGAGGATGTGTCCGCTTTGGTTCATGAAGTCCAGCGAGAGGTAGGCGTTGGGCTGGAAAACGCGGATCTCGCGCACTTTCTTTTGGCTGACGCGCGAGGTGTTGATGTTGGCCACGCAGCCGTTTTCAAAGGTGATGCGCGCGTTGGCGATGTCCTCGCGCTGCGAGATGACATTGACGCCCACGCTTTCCACGGCCTTGACCGGGGAGTCCACCAATTGCAGGATGACGCCGAGGTCGTGTATCATTAAATCCAATACAACGCCCACCTCCATGCCGCGCGGGTTGAAGGGCGCGAGCCGGTCGGCCGTGATGTAACGCGGGGCGTGCACCTGTTTTTCCAAAAAGCTCATCACCGGGTTGTAATGCTCGATGTGCCCCACCTGCACAAAGCGGCCGCGCTCTTGCGCCAGCGAAAGGATTTGCTCGGCCTCTTGCATCGTCACGCACAAGGGCTTTTCGATGAGCAGGTGGCAGCCGCCTTGCAATAGCGGTATCGCCACCTCGCAGTGCTTGTCGGTGGGCACGGCCACGCTGACGGCCTCGCACGCCTCGCCGAGGGCCTGCAAGGTCGGGAACACCGGGCAGTTGTACTGCGCGGCGATTTCCGCGGCGCGAGCCTCATTGGCGTCGTACACGCCGGCCAGCTCGCACTGTTCCAGGGCGCTGTAAATGCGCGCGTGGTGCTGGCCAAGGTACCCTACCCCGGCCACCCCGCATTTGATGGGAGTTGTTTCGCTCATATAAAAAATGCTCAGCGCACCGGCTCGAGTTTGATCGCGTGCGTCACAGGCTCGATCGCCGCGCCGGTTTCGTCGCACAGTTCAAAGGCGCGCTCGACGATGCGTTTGCCCAGGCGTTCAAACGTGGCCGATTCCGCCGTGGCCACTTCCGGCAGCAATTTTCCAAATTCCACAAACGACTGCAGCAGCACCTTGACGGCGGGCGTCTCGTAATTTTGCTGGGCGCGCGCCTTGTCGTGCACCTTTAAAAAGGGCGTGCTGAAAGGATTTTTGTCCACGAAGGCGGCCGCGAGGTTGACGCCCTCGGCCAGTTCCTTGGCGGTGAATTCCGCGCTGGAGTCGCCCCACGTCACGCGCACCTTTTGGCTCGGGGCGTTTTTGACGACGAGCATGAAGCGGTTAAGATCCTCGTTAAAGGGCAGCAAGTCCAAGACACCCTTCGGGCTGGCGGGGCTGGTTTCGTCGCCGTAAAAACAGAAGGGATAACGCTCGGAACGCACTTCGACCGCGCCGTTTTTCACGCCGAGCACTTCGTGGCCTTCGGTGGCCTCGGCCTTGCCCGCGCGCATATCGACGGTGATGGTGCCGATATGCCCGTCAAAGCCCATGGCCTTCAAAAACGCGTAGGCCATCACCAGATGCCCGTTGGCGCCCGGGTGAATCCCGTCGCTGCCGGCCAAGTGGTACTTGTCGCCGTATTTTTCCTTGGCCTTGGCCTCCACGTCGGCCATCACGCTGTGCACGTCCACCCAGTGCACGCCCTCCTGTTCGGCAACTTCCTTGCCCAACTGGCCGAGCTGGTACAACGACTTGTTGTACACCGTGGCGTTGGAGGCGGGCTTGCGGTATTCGTCGCGCCCCACGATGCCGGGAGTGCCCACGAAAATCTCGCGCTCGCCGTCCTTCTTCAGCTCACGCACCACGTCGGCGGTGGCCTTGCGGTAAAGGTCGATCGTGCCTTGGCGCAGTTTTTCATAGCGCCCGTCGTTCATGCCAAACAGCGTGGTGACCACCTGCGGCTTGAAAAGTTTCAAAGACGGCATCTGGCGATCGCGAAACCCGTCAATCTTGTCGCCGCTCCAGCCAAACTGGATGACACGCGCCTCGGGCACGCGCGCGCACATGAGAATATAGTCCTCGATAAACACCGAATACTGCTTTTGCTCCGTGATAGAATCACCCGCCACGACCACCAAGTCGCCCGACTTGACCAACGGCTGGGCCGCAGCCAGGGGCAGAACAAACACGGCCAAAGCCGCCGACAAAATAAGAATGAGCTTTTTCATAATATAAAAATCAGTCGAAATGAAATTTTTAAAAACTGTCTCTTATTAAAACAGCGCGCCATGCGCCTTTCAATCGTTTAAACGGATCATGAGAGTGTTCCACGATCGAGGAAAAAACCTTTCAAATAAGAAACACCCCTTTATGAGGCTGCGTTGCATGCGGCGCCGTTTTTTTCACTCTTTCCAATCCAGGGCGATGTCTATCCATGGCGCTTGGTGGATGATCGCCCCGCTGGAAATAAAATCCACTCCTAGGTGCGCCAAGCTCGGCAGCGTCTCCAAGGTCACGGTTCCGGATACTTCCGTCCATGCCTTGTCGCCTATAAACGCTACGGCTTGTTTAATGTCTTGAATTGAAAAATTATCCAGCATGATCACATCCGGCGCGGCGCTCAGAACGGGCGGGATTTGAGTGAGTGAATCGATTTCCACTTCTATCGCCAAGTCCGGGTTTTTTTCGCGCTGGTCGCGCACGGCTTGCGCCAGGCGTTCGCCCGCGCTGGCCTGGGCGCCGGCCAGATGGTTGTCCTTGAGCATCACGCGGTCGAACAGCCCCATGCGGTGGTTGTGCGCGCCGCCGCAGGCCACCGCGTATTTTTCCAGCGCGCGCAAACCGGGCGTCGTCTTGCGGGTGTCCAACAATTTTGTCGGGCTCTCACCGAGAGCCGCCACGTGCGCCGCCGTGAAAGTGGCCACCCCGCTTAGGCGTTGCAGAAAATTCAACAACACGCGCTCGGCTTGCAGCATTATTTTCAGGTCGCCTGTGATGCGGCCAAGCTGCGCGCCTGCTTCGACGCGCTGGCCGTCCTTGGCAAAAGGCTCGAACGCCCCGCCGCCGTACACTTCCAACACCAACGGCACGAGGTTCAGTCCGCAAACGTTCATGGGTTTGCGTGCCACCAAATCGGCGGCGGCGTTACCCTCGGCCTGCAATGCCAATGTGGTCACGTCGCCCGTGCGCGAATTTTTTTTCAACCCCGCCCCTTCGATATCTTCGGCGCGCGCCGTTTCTATGAGGCGGCGCAAATAATTCGTATCCAGATCATTCCAAGATACTCTATAAAAAAGGTGTCCGATGTGTGCCTGCGGCTTCATGCCAATGGCTCAGCCTATTGAAAAATTCCCTCACAAGGCAAGGAACATTGGACAAAAATTCCTGTCTATGATTTGCCTGTCTTAATGGATTGCCGAATAACCAACTTGTTTTTATTGTCTTTGTTAGATACTGAAAGTTATCTGAAAGCGCCGGGAATTTGCCATTGTGGCAAAGCACTTGCATGAACTTTTTTCGCCTAATTGCCTTTGCATGGTTGTGCTGCGCGGCGCTCGCCGCCCAGCAGCAGCGCCATAGCATTTATGTGGAGGAAGTGGAAGTGCCCCAAACCCTGGTGGACAGCGCCGAGCGCCGCGGCGTGTTGCACGCGCTGGAGGCCTTTGTCCCCCAACTGCACCAGCGCATGGTGGAAGCGCTTGTGCGCCAGCGCAAATTCAACGTGTTCGACGCGCCGGCCAACAAGGCCGACAGCGAACGGCGCGCGGGCGCGAAGTACAAGGTTGTCCTGAGCATCGACGACTTTGCCGCCTTCTCCGACATCGTCACCTTTGGCTTTGACGACAACACTATGGAAGGCCCGCGTTCCAAACGCTCAGTGCGCGCGGGCGTGCACGCGAAAATTTACGAGACGCAGACCAACAAGCTGATCGGCACCTCGCTGGACATCGACGAGGCGGCCGACACTTTCGCCCATGACAACAGCCAGACCAACGCGCAAGACGCCATTTTGGCCTCCAAAGTGGCGATCGCGCTGGGCAAGGTGATCGCCCACAAGGCGGCCGAGAGCGTCTACCCGGCGATCGTGCTGGCCAAGTCCGGCAAGCAAGTTACCATCGACCGCGGGCGCTCCTCCAATATTTCGCGCGGGCAGATCTGGATTGTCTACGCCCAAGGCGAGGCCGTGGCCGACCCCGAGAGCGGCAAACCCGGCCGCCCCCAGCGCGTGCCGGTGGGTAAGGTGAAAATCACCAGCATTTTGGGCGCTCATTCCATAGGCCAGATCATCGAGGACAACGGCATCGAGCAAAACCAACTGATCAGCGCGCAGGAGTAAAAACCGTATGGCGAAGCACCGCAAGATGGCAAATGACCGGCCTTGTATTAAATGCGCCTTTTTGAGAAACCAATGATTGCTAAATAGGTAAGTAAAACTATAAGATATTTATTTGCTTTTGTATTCTTAATCTCCTATTCTGAATCTCGCATGAAATTATCCCTTGAAAAAATAGGCGCTTTTTGCGCCGTTGTTGCCTTGTTGTCACAAGGCGCGCAGGCCGAAGATGTCGTCGGCTTCACGGCCTCCTCGCCGATGGACATTCCTTCCGGCACCATTTCCGCCAGCGCGACGGGCGGCCCTGGCGCCAATTCGGCAACCGGCATTTATCAGGAGGCAACCGGCCTGCAAGGCGGTGTCGATTCCTCGGTCTATATCTCGGCCTATGCCGAAAATGGCTTTGCCATCGGCATACGGGTGGGCTCTCCCGGAACCATTGGAAATATCGAGGCTACCATAAGCGTTTCGTCCAACGGCTTTGACGGCACCTCGCAAGGGATTTGGTTTAGTACTGCCGCCGGACAGCAGCACCATCGTGGGCGACATTAATGCCACCATCACGCTTTCGTCAGAATACCGGGCCATCGGGATTGATGTGTATGGGAATGGCGGCGTGTCCGCCAACAACGTCGGCGGCAGCATTTACATCGCCCAAACGCAAAACGTGTGGGGGCCCTACGGCATGGACCTGGCCTCGCTCAGCGCGCAGAATGTCTCCACGGCCATCACCCTTTCCGGCGGCGGCGGCGACACCATGGGCGTGCTTTTGCGCACTAGCGCTTCCTTCCAGACATTTTCCGGCACCATCACCGCCGTCAACAACGAGGGCATTGCCGTGGGCTTGCAATCGCAACTCAACAGCAACCTGGGGTACATCGACGCCGCGGCGAACATAGACCTCACCTGCGCCATTGGCGCAGGCATTGTGCTGAACCACATCGATAACCCCGGCGTCGCTTCCGCTTTCATGGGTCCGCTGGCCGGAAAAATCAAGATCACCTCCAACGGGGTTCTGGGCGATAATTCTGTCGTGGCGGGCATTTTCACAAACGTAGACAATGGCAGTACGCCAACCGGAACCATCGCGACGACGGTGGACTTGGTCAACGGCGCCCAAATCATCGCCGTGCAACAGCTCGACAGCGAGCTGGCCTTTGTCGCGGGCAACAACAATGCCGGGCTGATCACCATTCGCGGCCAAAGCGCCACCGACAACTTCAAAATGGTCGGCGGCTTGGTCGGCGCGGGCGGCACGCTGATTGAAAACGGCGTTTACAACTGGAGCAATTTGCACACGGTCGAAAGCGGGCGCGCGTTGGCCATCGGCTTCATCAGCACCGAGGTGACCAACATCACCATCGCCAGCACTGCCACCGTTATCTTGGAAGACAACGCCGTCTTTAAGGAAAGCGTGGTCGATGTGGCGGGCAAGCTCGTGCTGACCGCCGACACCGTGGACAGCTTTTCCTCCGTGACGCTTGACCGCGGCGCCAGCGTCGAGGGCGACGGCGCCATCACGCTGCGTTTGGACAACCTGTTCAGCGCGACCGACGGGCAGACCATGCAGCTGTTCGAGTTGACCGACGGCGTGCTCGACGCGCAGTTGGGCGGCACGCTCACGTTGGTCTACGAAGACGGCCGCGTGGTCAAAGTATCCGACTATTCGTTCGATTATTCCACCGGCGTCTTGACCTTCCACGCCGACATTCCGGAACCCGCCGCGGCCGCCGCATTGCTGGGGCTGTTAGCGATGGCACTGGTCGCGCGCCGCAAATAGTAACACGGGCGATTGCCTTTGTTAAAAAGACCCTCCCTTGAGGGTCTTTTTATTTCTTCAATTCAACGTCAATTCGGGGAACTTTTCGTGAAATCACTTGTCATTCGAATAGTATCCTGGCTAAAATTGTACTTTACCTATAATTGAGATTCCCAAAACCGCTTGCTGTAATGTTTAAATTATCCCGTAAATCACTGATCGCTTTTTCGCTTGCCGGCGCCCTGTCGTTGGGCGGGCTGTTCGCCGAGAATGTCACCGGTTTGACCGTCTCCTCGCCGACGGAAATTCTGCCACCGACGATCGTCGCGGACGTCACGCAGACAACCACAGGAGAAGGCACCGCTTATGGCATTTATGACAAGGTGGGGCTGGCGGGCGGCGTGCCCGCAGGCGTCTCCATTGTCGCCACCGGCTACAGAAACGACGCCATTGGCATCTATATCACCAGTGTGGCTTCCGCCGTGGGGGACATTGGCGCCACCATCCGCTCGCACACGGATTGGGTCACCTACAGCAGCGCCACGGCGCACGGCTTGCTGACCGAGGCAAGCATTGGTAACTTCACCGGCACCATCACGGTTTCCACCGGGAATTATTCCCAGGCTTACGGAGTTGTCGCCGAAGGCCACCGCACGGCCGCCGGAAGCATCTCCATGGGCAACATTGGCGGCGAAATTCATGTGCAGTCGCAGCAAGGCATAGGCGTCGCCCTGTATAACGAGGTGTACGCGCAAAATATGACGGGGCTTATCGCTGTCACCGCCTCCAATGGCGCCTATGGCATCGTCTTGCAGGAGTCCAGCGTGCAGGCGGTTCAATCGCAGATCAAGGTGTCGTCGTCGGATCTGTTGGCCGTGGGAATCAACTTGTCCGGGGAAAGCTCTTACATCGGTGAAATTTCCTCCACCGCAAACGTAACGGTCGACGGCCTGCTGGCGGTGGGCATCGCCTTCAGCACCGAAAGCGGGGATCACCTGGGAACCGTTGCCGGCAGCATCGTTGCCACCGCCACCGGCACAGGCACGGACAGCGTCGCCGTGGCTTACATGTTCCAGGATGGTTCCGGAAGGTCGGCCGAGACGGAAAACACCCTTTATTTGGCTGATGGCGCCACGCTCAAGGCCGTCAACAATGCCTCGACAAAGCGCGCGATGGCGTTTAGTTCCTATCCGACCGACACCGTTTCCATCCAGATTCAGGGCGATGGCGGCACTTTTTACATAACTGGCGGGGCGAGTGTCGGCAAGGGCATCACCCTCTCCGGCGGGACTTACGAATGGGACAACCTGTGCACCTTGAAGGAGGGCACGGTTATCGCCATGTGGCCCGAGGATGAAGCGATGCTGGCCGTCGCCACACAGATCACGGTCGGCAGCGACGCCGTTTTGAAATTGGGCACAAGCGCCTCGCTTGAAGAAGGCAACCTCAACGTCTTGGGCGAGGTGGTGCTCTCGGCAAACACGCTGACAGAGTTCACCGCCATCTCGCTGGACGAGGGCGCCAAGCTCACGGGCGACGGCCGCGTCACCCTGGTGCTCAGCGAGGGCTTTGTCGCCGACGCAGGGCAGACCATGCAGCTCATCGAGCTGCTCAACGGCGCGAGCATTTCCGGCACCGCCTTGGACAATTTTAAGATCCTCCTGGCCGACGGGCAGGAACTGGCTCTGTCTGAATACACGCTCGACACGCTGACAGGGCTGCTGACCTTTAATGGAAACATTCCCGAAGCCGCCCACGCCGCCGCGCTGCTGAGCCTGCTGGCCTTGGGATTAGTCGCGCGTCGCCGCTAGAAGACGTTTTTTTTCTTTTTCCTTTCTTAAAAATCCCGCCCGCTGCAGGGCGGGATTTTTTTATTCCCGCGTTTTTTGGACGGCGGCTTGCAATGCCGCGGTTTGAATGTAGATTTTGGGCATGAAAAATCACGGCAGCCCGTTTTGCAAAGGGCGGCCATAACCCTTGTCTGATTGCCATTATGAAACCGTCCACTTCCCGCCTGCTGGCGATTCTGTTGATTATCGGAGGCGTCTTCTGCATCCTTTTCCCGTGGGCGACCGCTGTGGCCGCCGAAATTTTTGTCGGCGTGGCGCTGCTGTTCGCCGCCGTTTTCACGCTGCTGCAACTGCCCTACAGTTCCGGCGCCGTGGGCAAGGTGCTGTGCGCCGTCATGTTTGTCCTTTATCTGGCAGCGAGTGTTTTCCTGCTCAAAAACCCGCTGGAGGGCACGCTGGTGCTGGCGAGCGCCGTCGGCATCATTTTTTTGGTGGAAAGCATTTTCCTGTTCATCGCCTGGGGCAAGCTGCGCAAAAACAAGGGCGCGGCGTTCATCCTGCTGGACGGCATTCTCACCATCATTCTGGGCGCGGTCATGCTGGCCAGCCCCGGAATCAGCATGATGCTTTTGGGAATACTCGTCGGGCTGAACCTGCTGTTCACCGGCATCGCCAGCTTGGTCTGGACGGGCGTCGAGCGCAAATTGGAACAGATGGAATTGTGACCTTCTTTGGGCGCACTCCATTTTCAAAAAGCGAACGCAATGGCCGTTCGCTTTTTTGTTTGATGCGAAAAACGCGCGCGCCTTGCAAATTTTTTTAAAAGCCGTTTAAATAAATTTATGAGTAAATCCGCGCATAATCACCCCTTTCCCCGTTGTTTGAAACCGTTGCTGGCGCTCGTCTTTTTAGGAGCCGCCGTCCTGCGCGCCGACGTCACACCCGCCAGTTTGTTCACCGACAACGCCGTGTTGCAAAGCGGCATGGCCGTCCCCGTGTGGGGCACGGCCACACCCGGCGAGCGCGTCGAGGTTTCCTACGCCGGCCAGCGCCAACAGACTCAGGCGGACGCCCAGGGCAACTGGATGCTCGCTTTGGACGCGCTCAAACCCAAACTCAGCGGGCAGTTGGTCATCAAAGGCGAGAGAAACACCGTCACGTTTTCCAATGTGGTGACGGGCGAGGTGTGGCTTGTCAGCGGGCAGTCCAACGCAACGATGCCGCTAAGAAACGACCTCGACGGCAAAAAAGAAGCCGCCGGCGCGAATTTCCCGGACATCCGCGAATTTCGCACAGCCATTTTCGCGGCCGACGAGCCGCAGACAACAGTGCCGGGCACCTGGAAAGTTTGCACGCCCCAAACGGCCGGGGAATTTTCCGCCATGGGTTACTTTTTCGCCCGCAACATCCACGAGGCGCTCGACGTGCCGGTGGGCATCATCAACTCCAACAAGGGCGGCGCGCCCATCCACTCGATGACGGCGCGCGAGGTCTTTGAAAAAAGCCCACACGCCCAGACGGTGGTCGACTACATGCAGGCGGCAGGACAACGCTGGGAGAAGCGCTTTCAAGACAAACAGGCGCGCCAAAAAGCCAACAACGAGCCGGGCGAAAGCGCCTCGAGCGACAACCCCTACTTCCCCGGCCCCAAAGGTTATTGCCGCACGGCGGTGCTGTTCAATTCGCTGATCAATCCGCTGATCCCCTACGCGATACGCGGCACCCTGTGGAATCAGGGCGAGGCCGATGTGCCGCTGACGCTCACTTCGGTCTCCTACAAAGACCTGCTCGCAGACTTGATCGCCGACTGGCGCGCGCGCTGGCAGCGCCCCGACCTGCCTTTCTACATCGTGCAGTTGGCCAACATCTCCGACAAGATGAGCTACGAAACCTCCGGCCGCGGCTGGCCGCTGATGCGTGAGGCGCAGGCACAGATTCAAGAACTGCCAAACGCCCACACCGCCGTTTGCATAGACATCGGCGAACTGAACGACCGCCACCCGCGCAACAAACGCGAGCTTGGCCGCCGACTCGCGCTGCTGGCACAAAAGCATACTTACCAAAAACCGATTGCCGCTGACTCGCCCTTCTTCAAATCCGCCCAGATAAAGAACGGAAAGATCATCTGCCAATTCACCGAGGCCGCCCGGGGCTTAAAAACCTCCGACGGCCAAGCCCCCGGCGCCTTCGAAATCGCCGGCGAAGACGGCCAATTCATCCCCGCCCAAGCCAAGATCGAAGGCCAAACCATAGTAGTGTGGGCCGACGCTATAAAAAATCCAAAGATCGCCCGCTACGCCTGGAGCAACCCCGCCACAAACGCCAACATAGTAAACGCCGCAAATCTCCCCCTCTCCCCCTTCAGAACAGGGACGCGGTAGGAGAGGGAGGTGTCTGAGTGTGTGTGTGGGGAAAAACCTTTTCTGAAGAAAAGGTTTTTCCCCCACGCCCCCTTTCCCAAAAAACTTTTAATATTTTGGCTGACGCAGGACGAAGCGGTGCGCGTTTATGAATTGTCGCGTGTTTATATATTATCTCTGGCGAACGCACACAATCTTACGCCATTAGGATGCGCAGCATCCGTCATAAAATTTTTTTGAAAGGGGTGCGGGGAAGACTTTTTTTATTCAAAAAAAGTTTTCCCCGCATTCATCACCTTCATCACCTCCACCTTCCCTCCCGCGCGAACAAAAAAGGCGGCTCCATGCAGAGCCGCCTTTTTTGTTCGCGCTGTAAGAATTACTTGCGGCGGCGGCGGGTTGCCAGCGCGAGGGCGCCTAGGGATAACAGGGCGGCTGAGAGGGCGGGCTCGGGGATGTCGTTGTGGAAAACGAGCTTGTTGTCGGCGGTGAACTCGAAGTAACCGGTAAGGTTGCCCGCCTTGAAATAATCGTTGGCATCATCAGAGCCGACAAACGCCAGGCTCTGGAAACGGGCGATCTCGATGACGTCGGAAGTCATGTCCTCAAAGTTCACGGTGATTTTTCCCGACAGCATGGCGACGTCGAACACCTCCGCGTCGATCATCGCGCCCATGCCCAAATCGAGGCTGCCGCTGTCCCACCACTGCATCTTGCCGGAAAGCGCCACCGTCACCCCGGCGTCAATGGCGAACTGGCCGCCCGCAAGCAGCGAGGTGAACGACGAGTCCGCCGAGGCGTTCCACGTGCTGCCCGTTTCAATGAAGGCACTGGTGGTGGAATCCGCCGAGGCGGCGCCGACAATCATGCCGGAAACACTGGTGCCGTCCTGAATCGACAAGTTGATCTCCCCCTTCAAAGACTGGTTATCCAGCAAAACGCCCGTGCCCGAGGACACTTGGACGCCGTTTTTCAAAGTGATGAGCGCCGCAATGGAGCCAGTGGATTCGGTGTCGATCTTTTTGACGATAATCGCCGCGCCCGTGGCCGTCAGCGTGCCGCCGTCGATGGTGACATTGTTGGCTCGCGGCGTGATCGCCGCCGCCGTAGTGGCGAACAAAATCTCGTCGCTGACCTGCACAGCGTTCATGCCCGCGATCGCGCTATTGGTCGCCGCGATCGAGCCGCCCTGACTCACCGCCAAAGCCGCACCTTGCGCGGAGCGCACGCTTGAATCCAAGACCGCCACGTCGCCCTGAGCGCTGGCCACCGCATAGGCGTTCTGCCCGCCGGTGAAAATGTCCGTGCCGTTTTCAACGCTGAGCGTCGCGCCCTCGCCGCTGAGCGCCACGGCGTGCGAGCCGCTGCCGGATGTCGTCACCGTCGAGCCGTCGAGCGTCGCGGTGTAGCTGATGGAGCCAAGCTGGGTGCCGTAGACAAACGCCGCCAGACCGATGGCATTGTCGCCCGTGGTGCTGATGGTGGAGGCGGTGAACGAGACGGTGGCGTCCTTGTTCGTGCCAAAGGAATTGGACTTGAGCAGGTGTAGCGCGTTGGCGTTGTCACCCGTTGTCTGCACCAGGATGTTTTCGGCGACGATGCTGCCGTCGCTGGTTTGGATCGCGCTGGCGGAGGCGGCGCTCGTGAAAATCTCAGAGTTGGTGATGAGCATTTCCGCGTCACCCTGCAGGCGGATGCCGTCCGAAGAATAACCCAGCTCGCTCACTCCGCCGGTCGTCCTGATCTCGCTGTTGTTGATCTTGACGGTCGTGTCGCTGAAAAGCATGCCGACCACGCCCTTGCCCTCGGTCAGGACTTTCACCCCGTCGATGACGCCGACGTGCTCGCGCCCGGCCATCAACTCGCGCCCGCGGATGAACAGCGCATAAGTCGTCTTTGCCCCGGCAAACTGGTCGGTGATGTGAAACGAGACGCTGCGGTCGGCCCCGCCGTTAATGTCCAAGCTGGTCGCCCCGTAATCGCGCGAAAGCAAATAGACGCTGCCGGAACCGTCGTTGACGCCGTCGGAAGAAAACGCGATGGACCCGGGTGTTTCCCCGGCGGTCACGTCGATGGTCAAGGAGCCGGTCTGCAAATAAATCGAGGTGCCGGAGGTGGTGATGCTTGTGCCGCCGACAACGAGGTAATCGTACGCCGTCGAGCCAGTGCCCCACTGGCGAACCACCGTGTTGACCAAGCCGGGCCCCACCGTCATGGTGCCGGTTTGCGCACTCGCACAGGCGCAAACGCCCGCCAACACCAAAAAGAAAATCTTAGAGGGAATTTTTAACATATCGAAAGTTTGATTTTGAATAAAAAATATACAATCAGTCAACAATTTAAAAATCTCAATCCGTTATTCTTTAGAAAGATACATATATTGAGTTAACGACCATTCATTACAATGGGCACTATAAAGACATGCAAAGGACGCAAAAGTTCCATTAAAGTTTCCTCTGCAGATGCAAGTCTGGTGGAGATTGTAAGGACGGCTAAAGGCTGCGAATGCGCGCATTTTTGGATGCCACAGGGCTATGGAGCGCGTGGAGATCTATGTCCACCGAGCACATGCAGGATGGCTGCATCCCGGGCGATTCCGGGCGTTTTTTAAACGCCGTCGATTTGCCTGGAAAGTTCGGCTATGAGTTCTTCTTCGCTGACGCGGCGTTGTTGCATGCTGTCGCGCTCGCGCAGGGTCACGGCGCCGTCTTTTTCGAGGGTGTCGAAGTCCACGGTCACGCAGAAGGGCGTGCCGATCTCGTCCATGCGGCGGTAGCGCCGGCCGATGGCGCCGGAGGCGTCCCAGAAAACATTCCAGCGGCGCTTGAGCTTGCGGTAAAGCGCGTCGGCCTTGGCGACCAGCTCGGGCTTGTTTTTAACCAGCGGCAAGACCGCCACTTTCACCGGCGCGATGCGCGGGTGCAGGCGCAAGACCACGCGCGTCTCGCCCTCGACTTCCTCCTCGGCGTAAGCCGCGCACAAAACCGCCAGCACGATGCGGTCGACGCCCACGGCTGGTTCGATCACGTGCGGGACCACCTTTTGTTTGCTGTCCTCGTCGAACATATCCAGCGGTTTGCCGCTGGCGTTGGCGTGCTGCGTCAAATCGTAGTTGCCGCGCGCGGCGATGCCCCAGAGTTCCTGCACGCCGAAGGGATATTTGAACATGATGTCCACCGTGCCGCGCGAGTAGAAAGAAAGTTTTTCTTTCGGATGCTCGTATTCCGAGAGCATCTCGGCAGGGATGCCGATGGACACCAGCCAGTCGTGGCACCAGTCGATCCATTCACGGTGCAGTTTTTGCCAGTCGGCCTCGGGGTGGATAAAATATTCCATCTCCATCTGCTCGAACTCGCGCGAGCGGAAGATGAAGT
>JAKPNF010000024.1 GCA_029548565.1 Verrucomicrobiota bacterium | reverse complement strand
TTTTGGCCTCGGGAAAGGCTTTTTTTAGCTGGAGCAGGCCGCCCGTGTGGTCGGGGTGGGGGTGGGTGATGAAGATGCCTTTTAAGTCGCGCTTGGCGGTTGCTATTTGCTCGAGGATGGGGGCGGCCTCGTAGCCGGTGTCAAAGAGCAGGCAGGCGCGTGTGTGCGGGATTTTCCATAAGTAAGCGTGCGCGCCGTAGTTTTCGAAAAAAGTCTCCACGCGCACGAGGGCCGCGGGCAACAAATCCGGCTCGCTGCGATAGGCTTGGCGGGCGATGCGCGAAAGTCCCTCGGCGTTCAGGCGCAGGGTTTGCGCCAGGGCGCCGAGCGTTTGGTTGTCGGGCGCGCCGCCGCGGGTGATGGCCGCGTATTGTTCGGGCGTGATGCGCGCGCGTGCGCACAACTCGGGGATATCCAGGCCAAGTCCGTTGCGCGCCTTCTCCAGAATGTCAGCGAGATTGTCTTCGAGCATGGAACCGCGGAAAACGGGAAATTTTCCGTTTGGGGATTATCGGGTGTGTGAGGTGTGCCTCTTTAATAGCCCGCCCGCCATGAAAAATCGATAAAAAAATACGTTTTTTAAAATGATGGCGGCAAGGTCTTCAACTTCACTGTCCCCGAACCCGCTGTTATCGCGGCGCTGGCCGCCCGCCGCAGAAAGTAGGAAAATTTAAAAGCGCTTTTTTGTGCCTTGGGGCGCTTTTTAATTTGCATATTGTCAACAATCCGGCTTGAATCGGTCTTATGTACCCCGTTGCCCGCACACGCGGGCGCGACGGGTTTTTGAACGCCTAACTTATTGATATCTATGTTGGACAACCAAGTCAGTTGCAAAACGGTGCGCGAGCAGATCATTGACCGGCTGCGCACGGAAATTTTAACGGGGCAGTTGCCCGGCGGCCAGCGTATGCTGGAGGTCGAATTGGCGCAGCGCTTTCGCCTGAGCCGCGGGCCGATCCGCGACGCGCTGTTGCAATTGACGGCCGAGGGCCTGTTGGAAGCCAAGCCCAATTGCGGGGCGACCGTCGCCGAGCCGCCGACCGAGGACATTCGCGCGACCATCATCAAGATGCGCCGCATGCTGGAAGTCTTCGCGGGGAAACTGCTGAGCAGGACCATCACCGAGGGCGGCATCGCCCAATTGCGCGCGCAGGTGCTCTTGCACCGCGAGGCCTGCCAAAAGGGCGACATGACACAAGTCGTGCGCCACGACTTGCGCTTCCACGAGATGCTTTTTGAATTGGCTGAGCGCCCGGAATTGATCGGCCTGTGGCGCCCCATCGTGCTGCGGATGCGCCTGCCGTACAGCCGCCATAAAAATCTGGAAGAAAGCGCGGCCGAACACGAAAAAATAGTCGACGCCCTCGAGGCGCGCGACGCCAAGGCCGTGGCGCAGGCGCTTGAAGGCAACATTTGCTAGCAGTTTTTTTTTTAATCCATGACACTGAAAAAGCCCGTTATCAGCGCGGACGAAGCGGCCCGTCTTGTCAAAGACGGCGACACCGTGGGCATGCAGGGCAGCGGCGGTGGCGTGTCGGAACCGACTGCGCTCATCGCGGCGCTGCGGCGCCGTTATGATGCCGAGCAATGCCCGAAAAACCTCACGCTCATGCACGCCACGGGGCTGGGCGACAAACAGGGCGGCTGCGGCACGGATCTGCTGGCGGTGCAAGGGCTGGTCAAGCGCGACATCGCAGGGCATTTGGCGATGGCGCCCGTCATGGGAAAGATGATTCAGGACAACCAGATCGAGTGCTACAACCTGCCGCAAGGCGTCATCTCGCAATTGTTCACGGCGATCGGCGCGCGCAAGCCCGGCGTCATCACCAAGACGGGGCTGGGCACCTTTGTCGACCCGCGCATCGAGGGCGGCAAGATGAACAAGATTACGCAGGAAGACCTCGTGGAGGTGCTCAACCTCAAGGGAGAGCAGTGGCTGTTTTATCCCTCGCAACCCGTGCACGTGGCGTTCATCCGCGGCACGCGCGCGGACGAACAGGGCAATATTTCCAGCGATCAGGAAGGCTCGATTTTGGAAGGCATCGGCATCGCGCAGGCGGCCAAAGCCAGCGGCGGCGTTGTGATTGCGCAGGTCAAATACACCGTGAAAGACGGCGAAATTTTGCCGCACAACGTCACGATTCCCTCGACGATGGTCGACTATATCGTCGTCGACCCCGCGCAAAAGCAGACCTGTTTGTTCGAGTACGACCCGTCGATCAGCGGCGAGAAACCCGTCAAGCTCGCGGAGATGCCGCCGGAACCCCTTTCGATCAAAAAAGTGATCGGCCTGCGCGCCGCGCGGGAGCTGCACGAGGGCTACGTTGTCAACCTGGGCGTCGGCATTCCCGACCAGGTGGCGGCGGTCGCTTCCGAAAGCGGGATGGTGGACAGGCTCACCTTCACGCTCGAGCACGGCATCATCGGCGGCAAACCGGCGGCGGGCGTGATTTTCGGTGTCTCGCACAACCCGCGTGCGATCATTTCGGAGATGGAGCAGTTTAATTTTTACGACGGCGGCGGCCTGGACATCGCCTTTTTGGGCATGGCCGAAACGGATCGCATGGGCAACGTCAACGTCAGCAAGGTCGGCAACCTGCTCTCGGGCTGTGGCGGTTTCATCAACATCACCCAAAACGCCAAGCGCGTCGTTTTCTGCGGCACGCTGACGGCCAAGGGGCTGAAGTGCAAGGTGGGCGACGGCAAGCTGACGATCGAGCAGGAGGGCGCCGTCCCCAAGTTTGTCGAGAACGTCAGCCAGATCACCTTCAGCGGCGCGTACGCGGCGCAGGTGGGGCAGGAAGTCCTTTTTGTGACCGAGCGGGCGGTATTCACGCTGGGCGAAAAGGGGCTCACGCTCGTCGAGATCGCCCCCGGCGTCGATCTGCAAAAAGACGTGCTCGACCAAATGCGCTTCGCGCCCGCAGTCTCGCCGGATTTAAAACTCATGGACACTTCGCTATTCACGGAGTAATTTTTTCTGCCCCATGAAAACAACCTTTGTGCTTTCCATTGAAAACGCGCTGGCCACCTTGAAGCTCGTGAGCGAGCCTGCGGGCAAGCCGCCCGCGCTGGACTACGACTCGCTGCAAAGCCTTGAGGATTGTTTAAAAATTTTGGAAAACCCGCAATCCGGCGTGCGTATGCTGCGCTTGGAAAGCGCCAGCGAAAAATATTTTTGCGTGGGCGCGAACATCAACGCACTGGCCGAATTAAACGCCTCCAACATCGGCGAGTGGGTGCGCCGCGGTCACCTGCTGTTCAACCGCCTGGCGCTGCTGCCGTTTCCCACACTTTGCTGCGTGCGCGGCGCGGCGATGGGCGGAGGGCTGGAGCTGGCGCTTTGCTGCGACACGATTTTTGCCGACACAAGCGCGCAGTTCGCGCTGCCGGAAGCGCGCATCGGCGTGGTGCCCGGCTGGGGCGGGACCGTGCGCCTGCGCGAACGCATCGGTGCGACGCGCGCGCTTACCTGGATGAATCGCGGCGCGCCCGTTAATGCACACAAGGCGCTCGCGCAGGGTTTGCTCGACGAGCTTTTTGAGGACTCCACCGCGCTCGAAAACGGTGCCGCCGCGTACGCGGCCGACGTGCTGGCCTGCAGCGCGCAGAGTTTGCGCGAGATCAAGCAGATGATCAATTTTTCTCGCGAGCGCGACTGGCAGACCGCCCGCGAACAAGAGGACGAAAGCTCCGTGCGCGTGATGCGCGGCGAGGAGGCTCCCGCGCGCATCGCCGCCTTTTTGTCAAAACGCAAAAAATAAAAATCCACGTCTGCTTTTCTTTTTTATGAATGACAAAGTTATTTTTTACGCCGCCGATCCTTCGGCGCTGGCGCAGATAAAATCAAAAACCTACCGCGCGCGCATCGGCGGCAAGGATGTCGAGGCAGCCAGCGGCAAAACGTTTGAGCGCCGCAGCCCCGCGCACGACGTCGTGGTTGGCGTTTATCCCGAATGCGGCCTCGTCGAAACCGACAACGCCGTGGCCGCCGCCAAGCAAGCATTTGAAAAAGGCCCGTGGCCGCGTATGAGCGCCGCCGAGCGAGAGGCAGTCATCCGCAAGAGCGCGCAGCTTATCCGCGCGCACGCCAAAGACTGGGCGCTCGTCGAGTCGCTGGAAAGCGGCAAGCCGTACGCGCAGGCGCTCGAGGAGATGGGCTGGGCGGCAGGCATTTGGGATTACGCGGCGGGGCTGGCGCGACATATTCACGGGGAGACTTACAACCAATTGGGCGAGCAAACCATGGGCCTGGTCGTGCGCGAGCCGCTCGGCGTCGTGGCGCTGATCACGCCGTGGAATTTCCCACTGCTGATCGTCAGCCAAAAGCTGCCGTTCGCGCTGGCTGCCGGCTGCACGGCGGTGGTCAAGCCCAGCGAATTAACCAGCGGCACAACGCTGCTGTTGGCAAAGGCCTTGGAAGAAGAGGCGGGGCTGCCCGCGGGCGTCGTCAACGTGCTGAGCGGTTTTGGCAACCCCGTCGGCGCACGGTTGTCCGAGCATCCCGACGTGGACATGATCTCCTTCACCGGCTCCACGGGCGTGGGCAAATCCGTCGCGGCGTCGGCGGCTGCCTCCAATTTGAAAAAAGTCGCGCTCGAGCTCGGCGGCAAAAACCCGCAGGTGATTTTCCCCGACGCCGACATAGAGGCCGCGCTGGACGCGGTGCTGTTCGGCGTCTATTTCAACATGGGCGAGTGCTGCAATTCCGGCAGCCGCATTTTGGTGCACGAAACAATCGCGGAGGACTTTGTGAAACAACTGGTCGCGCGCGCGAAAAAAATAAAAGTCGGCGACCCGCTCAACCCCGACGTGAAACTCGGCGCGATCATCGAGCCAAAGCATAAGCTCAAAATTTTAAGCCACATAGAAACCGCGCAAAAGGAAGGCGCGAAATTGGAAACCGGCGGCCAACTCATGAAAAGCCCCTGCGGGTGCTATATCGAGCCGACGATTTTTTCGGGCGTCAAGCCCCAGATGACAATCGCGCGCGAGGAAGTGTTCGGCCCCGTGCTGTCGGTCTTGACCTTCAAGGACGCGGATGAGGCCGCGCGTATCGTCAACGATGTCGCCTACGGGCTATCCGCCAGCGTGTGGTCGAAAGACGTGGACACCGCCTTCAAGGCCGCCCGCAGCTTCCGCGCGGGAACCGTGTGGATCAACACCTTTATGGACGGAGCCAACGAGCTGCCCTTTGGCGGCTACCGCCAAAGCGGGCTTGGCCGCGAGCTGGGCAAGGACGCCGCGCTGGAATACACCGAGGCCAAGACGATAGTGCTGCATCTGGGCGGCCGCTCGCCGTGGTTAAATTAATCTAAAAGCAAAAATTTTTCAGCATGCAAATCGACGAGACCATCCGCGCGAGCGACTTGAAAAAGCCGCTGGAAAAACTCTGGGAGTTGTCCGACCAAAAATTGTTTGCCGTGCAAAAACGCTGGAAGGCCAGCAGCGGCGCCCCCGTCTTCACGGTGGACGGCCTGTGCAGCGCGCGCGCCTGGACGCAGTGGACGGAAGGATTTTTTTACGGCTCGCATTTGCTGCAGTACGATGTGTGCGGCGATGAAAAGCATTTGGAAATCGCGCGCGCGGCCGCCTGCGGCCCCATGCTCTCTCACCTGACACACACAGGCGTGCACGACCACGCGTTCAATAATTTGTCCGTCTACGGCAATTTGCTGCGCCTGTTGGGCGAGGAAAAAATTGCACCCGCCACTGAATGGGAGAAACGCTACTACGAACAGGCGATCACCACTTCGGGCGCGGTGCAAGCCGCTCGCTGGACGGATTTGGGCAACCACGCCGGTTATGTTTATTCCTTCAACGGTGCGCACAGTTTGTTTGTCGACACGCTGCGCACCGTGCGGATTATGGAGGCGGCGCACTCTTTAAGCGCGCGCGCCTTCGGCGAGAACGACGCGCCGGTGCCGCTGCTGGAGCGCGCGATTTCCCACGCGCTGACAACCGCGCACTTCAACGTGTATTACGGCGAGGGCAGGGACAGCTACGATACCCCCGGCCGCGTCGCGCACGAAAGCCTTTTCAACGTCGCCGACAAACGATACCGCGCCCCGAGCACCCAGCAGGGCTACTCGCCGTTTTCCACCTGGACGCGCGGACTGGCATGGGCGCTGTTGGGCTACGCCGAACAACTCGAATACGTGTCCACGCTGGACGAAAAGGAATTTTTAATTTTTGGCGGAAAAGCCCCTGTGCTGGCCGCCTTCGAAAAAGCCGCCCGCGCCACGGCGCAATTTTTTATCAAGCACTCTTCACTGGATGGTGTGCCTCTCTGGGACACCGGCGCGCCCAACGCGCACAAATTAGGTGACTACACGCAGCGCGCCGCCGACCCTTACAACCCCTACGAACCTTTCGATGCCAGCGCCGCCGCGATAGCCGTGCAGGGATTTTTGCGCCTGTCCCATTACCTGCGCCCAACAGACGCCGCTGCCGCCACCCGCTACGAACAGGCGGGACTCGTCGTCATGCGCACGCTGCTAAAAACCCCTTTCCTAAGCGAAGACCCCGCGCACGAGGGCCTGTTGCTGCACAGCGTCTACCACCGCCCCAACGGTTGGGATCACGTCCCCCAAGGCCAAAAAATCATGTGCGGCGAATCCTCCCAATGGGGCGACTACCACCTGCGCGAGGCCGCCCTCATGCTCAGCCGCACCCTCAACGGCGAGCCGTATTACCGGTTTTTTTAGGGGGAGTTGTCCGACCTTCTTGGCAGTTATTCTCTCCCTGTCTTGTTATAAAAATCCGCAAAATTGGGTTTGAATCTTTAAGCGCGGCGGGTGTAGTGTGTACTTGGTCGAAATTGGCTCATTATGAAAATATACCTGTACCTCTCCCTTATTCCCGAATCGCTCATTGCCTCCATGCTGCCGCCGGAAGAATTCGGCAATTATTACGCGGTGGGCACGCAAAAACGCTCGCGCGGGCAGGCGTTTTTCTTTGAGGTCGATCCCGAAAAACTTCCCGACAAGGGGATCGTTCAGGAGATGCAAAAGCGCTGCGTGCCGCACGAGGACGGGCGCCCGCGCAAATCCACCTATTTGAAAATTTACCGTGCGCTGGAGTCCGTGCCGTTGGAGGCGCTCGGCAAGCTGCACTTGATCACCGAGGACGGGCGCGACTTGACGCTCGAGCGCGGGAAAGTGGAGCACGACCCGCTGCGCGGCTACCACCTTTACCAGGAGATCTGCCCGGTCACCCCGCGCGTGGCCAGCAAGCTGCGCGCCGACGAGTACGGCGCGATGCTCACGAAAGAGGGCGAGCCGGTGTCCGTGCCGCGCATGGTGTTTTGCGAGCTGAAGCTCTGGAGCCTGGCGCAGGACGTCGATTCGCCGGACGTCAATTTGCTGCCGTACCCGAACATCGACCATTTGCGCGACTGCCTGCGCGAGCTGCAAAACGCCTACGCCAAGCCCAACAAGACGGTCATCCGCCACATGAACCAGGAGGTCTTGTTCCGCACGATCCGCAATGGGTTTTACGTGGCGGACAAAACCGGCATCGTCGAGTACCCGTTCCCGAGCGTCGAGGAGCTGGAAACCAAGTACTACCCGTGGTGGCGCTCGGCGCTCAGCAGTTACGGCGGCTGATAAAAAAGAAAAAATTTCTCTCCAACATATCCCCCTATTCAACTGAGATCCATGAAATCAAAAGTACGTTTCTTCTTGCGCCAATTCCGGGGCAAGACGCTTTATTTCGCCGTGATGGCCGCGCTGTTTTTGGGCGCTTACATCGCGGGGCCGCAGCTGCTCGGCCAAAACGCCGCACCGAGCACGCCCGCGGGCATCAGCATCGAGGCGCCCGCCGAAGCGGGGGGGCATGTTTTCAAGCCCTTTGCGCTGTTCACCGACCATGAAAAATACACGGCGATGGAACGCTACGCCATCCTCGGCGTGCTGGGCATCGCGCTGATCGGGCTGTTGTACGCGCTGATGCTCGTCAAGCAGGTGCGCGACGCCGACAAGGGCACGAAAAAAATGCAGGAGGTCGCCGACGCCGTGCGCGAAGGGGCCAATGCTTATTTGAAGGCGCAGTTTCGCAAGATCGGGCTGCTGATCATTGTGATCACGGTGCTGTTGTATTTTACGACCGAGAGCGCGGAGCTGGCCTTTAAGGTCGGGCGTTCGGGTGCGTTTTTGATGGGTTCTTTGTTTAGCTGGATGGTCGGCTTTGTCGGGATGCGCTTGGCGACGACGGGCAACCTCTGCGTGGCCGCGGCCGCCCGCAAATCTTATGGCGAGGCGATGCAGCTGGGCTACCGCACGGGCACCATCACCGGCATGCTCACCGACGGTCTGGGCCTTTTGGGCGGCACGCTCATTTTCGTGATTTACGGCGAGCAGGCGTACGAGGCGCTCTTGGGCTTCGGCTTTGGCGGCACGCTGTTGGCGCTGTTCATGCGCGTGGGCGGCGGCATTTATACGAAGGCCGCCGACGTCGGCGCCGACCTGGTCGGCAAGATCGAGCAGAACATCCCCGAAGACGACCCGCGCAACGCCGCGACCATCGCCGACAACGTGGGCGACAATGTCGGCGACTGCGCCGGCATGGCTTCCGACATTTTTGAATCTTACGAGGTGACGATCGTCGCCGCCATGATCTTGGGGCTGGCGAGTTTCGGCCACAAGGGCGTGATCTTTCCGCTGCTGGTGCGCGGCATCGGCGTGCTGGGCTCCATCATCAGCACCTACACCGTGCGCGCGGGCAAGGACGACACCTCCGACACCGCGCTTAAAAGCGTGCACCGCGGGTTTTGGATCGGCTCGGTGATTTCGGTCGTCGGCTTTTTCGCGCTGGCGCTGTTTTACCTGCGCTTTGACGAGGCGTATTTTGCGATGAACGAATTTGCCCGCGCGGGCTTCCCGGGCGGTGATCCGGCCAATTTGCCGTGGTGGGCCAATTGGGGCATGGAGGGATTGGATTTGCGTCCTGCGCTCACCTGCCTGATCGGCGTGTTTTTGGCGATCGCGCTGAACAAGGTGACCAGCTACTACACGCACACGACCCACGCCCCCGTGCAGGGCTTGGCCAAAAGTTGCACGACCGGCCACGCCACGAACATCATTCAGGGCTTTGCCGTCGGCTACGAGAGCGCGGTTGTCACGACGTTGGTGATCGCCTCCGCGATTTTGCTTTCGTGTTTGTGCTATGTGGGCACTTCGCCGTTGTTCATCACTTACGGTGTGGCCATGACCGGCATCGGCATGTTGACGCTCACCGGCAACACGATTTCCATGGACGTCTTCGGCCCCGTGGCCGACAACGCCAACGGCATCGGCGAGATGGGTTACGACGCCGAGGAAATGGAAAAGGAATCCCCCGGTTCTTTCAAACGCGCCCGCCAGATTTTGGCGGACTTGGACGCCGTCGGCAACACGACCAAGGCAGAGACCAAAGGCATCGCGATCGGCTCGGCGGTGATCGCGGCCGTGTCGCTGTTTTCGAGCTTCATCGCGGTGATCGCGGTGGGCAGCGAGGACAAGATCGGCGAGATGTCGATGACCCAGTACGGTTCGATCTAGGCCATGCTCTCCGTCGCCAAGCCGATGGTCTTTGTCGGCATGCTGATCGGCGC
>JAKPNF010000009.1 GCA_029548565.1 Verrucomicrobiota bacterium | reverse complement strand
GAAAACGTCGTCTACCAAAATGACCGTGGCCGCGTCCATGTCGAAGAGCAGTTCGGTGTTCTCGGCGTCCAGTGGGATGGGCTTTTGCCCGATGTCGTCGCGCTGAAAGGTGATGTTGACGATGCCAAAATTCACCTCGCGCCCGAGTTTTTTGGAAAGTTTTTCGGCCAGAATGCGCCCCAAGGCGATCCCCCCGTTGGCCACGCCCGCGATGGCGAGCTCTTGTGTTTTTGAATGACGGGCGGCGATTTTATCGACCAGCGTGTCGATAATCTCCTCGATTTGCGACCCTGCGAATTTTTGAGCCTCGCGCATTAAAGGTATATTTTTACGCAAGGCGCTGTGTTGCGCAATCTAATAAATAATCAATGCGCCTGCGGCGCTGAGTGATTTTAAAGGCTGGCGCCGGACGTGGTGGCCTTTGGGATGCGCACCCTGTTTTGACTACCCGAAAGAATGTCCCGTTGGGCTATTCTTTCGTTCCCGTCATGGAAGGTTTTCCTCCGCATTTATCTTATAAGAACTTATTCTTTAAAGTTTCGACTGTCTGTGTGTGGCGCAATTGGATGGGGTCTTTGCCGCAGTCTTTGAAGCTGCAGTTTTCTATTTTCGCGCGGGTGTTTATGTGGCCTTGGGCGGGGGCTGTGGGAGGGAAGGCGGGGGCGTCGAGGATGGCGGCGCGGCCTTGGTTCCAGAAGTCGCAGTTTTTGAAGGTGCAGTTTTTTATTTCCAGGTCGCGCACGGCCACGCCTTCGAACCAGCGGGTGATGTCGTTTTCTAATAAGATGGCGGGCAGGGTGATGGATTCGAACGTGCAGTTTTCTATGAGGGCGCGGTCTGTCTTTATCAGGAAGCCTCGGGCGCGGTTGTTGCGCACGGTGCAGTTTTTAATCGTTATCACGGGGTTGGATGAGGCGTTGGCCAAGGGTATGCCGGTGGTCACGTGGGAGGGGAGGTCTTCCTCGAAACGGATGAGGGCGGTGCGGGTTTCGTGTTCGGGAATTATTTGCGCGATTTTCAAAAGAAAGGCAGGGCGCAGCCAGTTGTCTTCGGCAGGGAATTGGGCGCTGTCGCCTTCGCGCGGCAGCAATTGGGCGGGCAGGTGGTCAAGCTCGTAGCCGTATTTGACGCGTACGGTTTTCGCGTCGGGCTTTTGGGTGACCACCCAGTAGCCCTGGTTGACGTTGACGGCGTCGTCGCCCATTTTTTCGAATTCGCAGTGGGTGATGTCGATGCGGCCACGGTTGCTTTTTAGATGGATGGCGTCGGCGGTGATGCTCATCCAGGTCTTGGCGTCGCGCGGCGCCACGCGCACGCGGTCGATGCGGATGCCGTCCGTTTGCGTGATGTGAATGCCCATGCCTCCATGGCTGAAAAGCCGGACGTTTGAGACGGCGATATTTTCGCAGTGCTCAAAAAGAATCGCCATCGGCCCGTACACTTCGTAGCGCACGATGACAAAAATGCCTTCGGGCGCGACGAGTTTCGGAAATTTTAACGGCACGCGCATCGTGCTTTTCGAGAGCTTTTTTATGGGCTGGTCTATATCGAGTTGATACACATCGAAGCCTGCGCCCATGTGCCCTTTTTTCGGGTCGTAGGCGATGATGGCCTGCGGCCGCGCGCCTTCCTGTATCTGGTAAGGCTCGACAATTTTGCAGTCAAAAGACCCCGCGCGCGAGGCCGTGATCTTCGCGCCGGCGAAGGGCAACTGCGTGCGCTCTATTTCAAACCCCGTCAGCGAAATCTCTTTGCTTTTAACGGCGCGCAAAACGACCGCCGCCTTGTGAGTGCGCAGCGTGGCGCCGGTGCCGTCGAATTCAAGGTTCTGCGTGTTATCAAAACTGACAAAAGCGCCATGCTCGTCCGTTTCGATGAGATCATACACCCCTTTTTCCAAAACAACGCGCGCGGGTGTTTTCTCTTTGGCCGCCAGCACAGCCGAACGCAAGGCAACCGCGTCGTCCTTGCCGTCATTCGGGATGGCGCCAAAATCACGCGCATAAACAACGCTGACTTCTTGTCCATGCGCCAAGACAATCAAAAATAAAAAAATACCTATAAGAACAAAATATTTCATGAGATCGCACCGTCATCCCAGGATGCGCAGCATCCGTCATAAAATTTTTTTGAAAGGGGCGCGGGGAAGACTTTTTTTATTCAAAAAAAGTTTTCCCCGCATCACATACATTCCCCATCCCTTCCCTAAAAATTATTTGACGTAGTAGCGCATCATTTGCTCGACGATGTAGCGTTCGGCTTCCTGGACGGTGTCGCAGATTTTGAACAGGTCGAGGTCTTCTTCGGCGATCAGCCCGAGTTCGACGAGCAGTTGGAAGTTAAAGAGTTTTTCCCAGTACTCGCGCCCGTAGAGCACGACGGGGATGTACTTTTCCGCCTTCTTGGTCTGGACGAGGGTGAGGATCTCGAACAGTTCGTCCATGGTACCGAAGCCTCCGGGGAAGACGACGAGGGCTTTGGCGGTGTAAAACAGCCAGTATTTGCGGATGAAGAAGTAGTGAAACTCGAAGGCCAGTTCGGGGGTGATGTAGGCGTTGAGTTTTTGCTCGTGGGGCAGGGAGATGCCCATGCCGACCGTCTTGCCGCCGGCGTCGTGGGCGCCGCGGTTGGCGGCTTCCATGATGCCCGGGCCGCCGCCCGAGCAGATGTAGAAGCGTTTTTTGGGGTCTTCAATGAGTTGCGACCATTGGGTGACCGCCTTGGCCAGTTCGCGCGCGGCGGTGTAGTACTTGCTTGTTTTGACGAGCGCCTCGGCGTGGTCGAGTTCTTGTTTTTGCTCGCGGGTCAGCGCCTTTTCCTTTTCGATTTTTTTTCTGACGGCGTCCAGCTCGGCCTGTGCGATTTCGGGCGGGCGGATGCGCGCGGCGCCGAAAAAGACGATGGTGTTTTCAACGTCGTGCTTGGCGAAGCGCACGGCGGGCTCTTGCAATTCACACTGCACGCGGATGCTGCGCGTTTCGGGGATGGCTAAAAATTCCGGGTTTTCGTAAGCCTTGGGCGGCTCGGGGTGGGTCAGTCTTTTTGACGCTTTTTGGGCGGGGGATTTCTGGGTTTTTTTCGCGGGTGCCATATGCAACAAATGTAGGGACGAGCGTGTGCCGTGTCAATTTCACTCGGGCGGCGCCATGTCGGCATTGCGGGTGTTGCGCCAGCGGTTTTGGGCGCGGCGGTTGGATTGTTCCACCTCGCGGCGCAGGCGCTTTAAGGCCGATTGCGCCCAGTCAAGCAAAGCGTCCGGCCGGATGGTCTGCGCGCCGCCGACAGCGGCGGTTTCGCACAACAGATTATCGCGGCTGGCGACCATCAATTTTAACGGCTCTTTTGCCGACATCACGAGCTGCTCGATGAGTTGATCGGCGGTGACGCCCGTGGGGGTGTAGACGTAGGAGAACGTCAGCTCCTTGGCAGGGCGCTCGATTTGCGGGGTGTTTCCGCGCCCGTCCAGCACGATGGTCACGCGCCAGTTTTCGGAGTCGTGAATGGGGCGCAGGCGCTGGGCGAGCTGCTCAAGGGCGGCCTCGGCCCCGTAGTCCGCCAGCACGCGGCGCAAATCCTGCCGTTGGTGGATGATGTTGTAGCCGTCCACCAGCAAGTGCCCTGCGTATGCGCGCGCGTTCATTCGTGAAATAAATCATACTGCAAGCCAACGAGAAGCGAAACTGAAAAATTTTTGTATGTTGACTTTTGAGCTTCGCGGCTAAGAGTATGTACGGAATGTTCTTTATAAACGCGGCTGTTTGGCCGCCACGGGCTGTTTGCGCTGTCCGTGCACGTTGCACCTGTAAACGGAAGTCCGTGAGAGTCGGACGCGGTCGCGCCGCTGTAAGCGATGAAAACCGAAACCCAAGTCACTGTTTCAATTTGAAATGGGAAGGCCGGTTTCACTCATTGTCGCAAGCCAGAAGACGTGCGGGTGTATCACTTAGGAAAAAAAGTTCTTCGCGAAAAAGAATCTTGAACACACGACGGATGTCCGTCTCTTTGCAGAGCGGTGTGCGCGGTGGTTGCGGGTGTTTCGTGAAGGGCTTTTGCACAAGCCCGCGCGCAAATCGGGCGAACCTCAAACCACACCATGACTGTATCTCTCAGCAAACAAACGCTCGCGGCGGTTTTATTTTTCGCCGCGGGAACCTTTGGCCTTCAGGCCGGAAAACTCGAGAATTTCTCGGGATTGGGACTGGCTCCCAACAGCTACACAGACCCCGCCGCGCTGGAAACGACCGGCACTTTTAGCGACGATTACGACGACCGGATGATGATGGAGCTGTACACCGGCTCGACGAAGCACGGCGGCCTTACCATGGGCACGGCCTACAGCACCGGAAAATGGACGATGCCGGGAATGGAAGACTGGAACATGGCGCCTTCCTGGGCGGGTTTTGTGGCATCCTCGATGACGGCCACGACCGCGGGCGGCCTGCCCAACCAATACAACGCCATCACCGGAACAGGCTACGGCGGCAGCGACAACTACTTTGTCTTTTACGGGGACATCGCCAACCTTGGGATCGCGCCGATCACCGGCATTGACACGATCGCGCTTCAGTCCGGCAGCGCCATAGAGGGGCTGTGGTTGACGAACACCAACTTCGCCTACTACAGCATGCTCAACGGAGATTCGTACCAGTCGCCCTTTACCGACGGGGATTATTACAAGCTCATCATCACCGGTTACGACGACAGCATGACGGTGATCGGTTCGATGGATTTTTACATGGCTCAGGGTACCGACATCCTTAAAGACTGGGGCTACGCCGATATTTTGAACGGCATCGGCGACGGTGTGACGATGCTGACCTTTGGCTTTGAAGCCACCGGTGGGGCGAAACCGCCATCGAAGGATTTTGACGTGCCCGGGTATTTCGCTTTGGGCGGTGTTGTGCTGGCGGATATCCCAGAACCCGCTTGCGCCACGGTGGTTATGCTCTTAGGGACGCTGATTTTCGCCGCGCGCAGTCGCCGCGGCTAAAACGGGAAGAGCCCGTCCGCAAATGCAGTCTGCGGGCGGGCTCTCATACCGCGGTGGTTGTTGACAACCCCGCGTTGCTTTGAGAGACTGTTAAATTAGTTCTTTGTATTGCGGCCAGTTCGGCCGCCGCGAGCCGTTGCGCGGTTCGCGTACATTCGCCCATAAACGGAAGTCCGTGAGAATCGGACGCGGTCGCGCCGCTGTAAGCGATGACACCGAAGCCCAAGCCACTGTTTCAATTTGAAATGGGAAGGCCGGTTTCAACAACTGTCGCAAGCCAGAAGACGTATGGACGGGTGAACAACCCCGCATTCTTTCGCGCACAAAGGAGGAGGTTTTATTCATGAAGTGGGCTTTTTATTTTGCCGCTTCCCGAACGAAACTCGCCGACTTTTTACGCGGCGGATGCACTCAAACCGGCCTGCGCGCAACGGGTCAATCGCATCACACAAAAATCATGTTTCGTTCCAAGACGTTGAAAACCGCCGCCCTGCTGGCAATGCTGGGCTGCGCAACCCTGTTTTCCGCCACGCGCGTGGAAACGTTTACCGACCTGGCGCTCAGCGCCGATTCCTACTGGAACGGCTCCGACCAGTCCGCTGTTTTCCAATCCGGCAGCGCCCGTTTTTACAACACCTACACGGTGAACCCCCCTTATGAGGATTTGTGGCACGGGTTTGCCTACACCAATAAAACCAACACGGCGTCGCTGGGGCTCAACGCCATGTTCGTGGCGGCCACGGGCGGCGCGATGAGCGCGGCAGGCCAAACTAACCCCGGGGGCGTTTACGCCATCGGCTATTGGTCTGCCTGGGATGGCGACCAGTCCTGCCGCATGGAGCTGGATCTGGGTTCCGACGAGGCCGTGAGCGGCATCTATGTTTCCAACGCCCAGTACACGGTGAACGACTTGCTCAACGGCTCGTCCTTTTCCAAGAAATTCGGCGGCGACACCGGCGACGATCCCGATTATCTGATGCTCATCATCACCGGCTGGGATGACTCGCTGAGCAACACCACCGGCGTCGTGTCCGTCAACTTGGCCGATTACACCTTCGCCGACAATTCGCTCGACTACATTCTTTCCGATTGGCTGTATGTGGACTTGAGCACACTCGGTGATGACACCCGTTTTCTGGCCTTCACGCTTGAGTCGTCGGATAGCGGCGCCTGGGGCATCAACACACCCACTTATTTCGCGCTGGGCGGGTTGGAAATCTCCCAGATTCCGGAAGTTTCCGCCGCGTGGACAATCCTGCTAATCGGCCTGGCGGTTGTGCGCCGCCGGCGCTCCTGATTTTTTATGAAACACCTCATTCTTATATTTGCCGCAAGCACGCTTGCCCTTTGTGCCGGTCCCTATTCGGGCGGCACAGGCGGCGGCAGTGCGATTGACGAGGGCGTCGCCGCGTTCGTGGGCGACGCGGTCAACCCGATTTTTGTCGGGTGGGCGACGGGGGTCGTCGATTATTCCCCGGCCAACGCCCAGTTGATTGATAGCGAGTGGAAAAACCCTGGCATGGCGCTGGGGCCGCCCAGCAGGGTCGATACCGAGTACGATATCGTGTCGCTGGGTGAGTTGGGCGCGACGGACATCGCCAACGGCGTGGCTCCCGGCTCCATCACGCTGCATTTTGACACCGGCATTTCCAACGGCGCGGGCGCCGATTTTGTCGTGTTTGAAAACGCGTTTGAATCGAGCTGGGTCGCCGGCATGGTCTTCATGGAATTGGCCTATGTGGAGGTTTCCTCGGACGGGATTAATTTTGTGCGTTTTCCCAGCATCTCCACCAACGGCTCGCGCCCCGACGACTATGCCTATTGGACGAGCGACTTGCAGGCGCAAATCTATGGCGCGCGCGACCCGACAAACGTGCACAACCTGGCGGGCAAGCATGTCAATGTCGAGGATGAAAACTGGGGCACGCCGTTTGATTTGTCGGATTTGATCAACGAGTCGCTGGTCATCGATGGCACGGTGGATTTGGACAACATCAGCTACGTGCGCATTGTCGACATCCCCGGCAGCGGCGACTTTAAGGACAGCCAGGGCAACTCCATCTACGACGGCTGGACGACGACCGGCTCCGGCGGGTTTGACCTGTCGGGCGTGGGCGTGATCTACGCGGCGATTCCCGAGCCGGCGTGCGCGGCGATCCTTTCATTGATGGCGCTTGTGTGCGCGGTGCGCCGGCGCCGTTAACGCGCGGGGCAACACGATGCGCAGGGGATTCACACTGATTGAGGCGGTGGCCGTCGTGGGGATCGTGTGCTTTTTGTTTGCCATACTTAGCAGCGCGATGCGCGGCGGGCTGAGCAGTGCCCGCCAGATGCAGTGCGTCGCAAACCTGCGCCAGTTGGTGGGCGCCAATTATCTTTACGCCAACGACAACGGCGGTTTCTTCGCGCCGGCCAGCAGCAGAAATAACAATACCCGCTGGCATGGGCAGCGCAAAAGCCGCAACGCCCCGTACGATTCGCGCATGGGTTACCTGTCCCCCTATTTTTGCCAGGGCGAAGGCATCACCGGCACGCCGAACCCGCCGAACTATTACACAGACGACCCGCTCAGGGGCACCGGCCGCGAGCTGGAGTGCAAGGAGTTTTTGAGTTACTCGCTCAACGCGGGCAGCTTTGAAAAAGGCGCGGGATGCTACGGCTACAACGCGACCTACATTGGCGGCTCGGAAGGCAGCATGTTCAGGGGAACCCACATGGACACGCTCACCGACCCGTCGCGCACGATCATGTTCGCGGACACGGCGTTTTCCTGGGGCGGCTCAGGCTCCATTCAGGAATACCCGTTTGCCGAGCCGTTTCGTTCGGTGCGCGCGGACGGCTCTCTGGGCGACGGCCTCATCCCGAGCATCCATTTTCGCCATAACGGCAAGGCTAATATCGCGTGGGCGGACGGGCATGTCACCTGCGAGGAACCCAGCGAGCTTTACAGCGATTCGCTCGACGTAGGATGGATTGGCGATAGGTACAACAACGGCCCGTGGAATTCACGGCAGGTGCGCCAGCAATGAAAAAATTTCACGCGTTGTTTTTTTTCTGTGTGGGCGTATGTGTGGCGCTGCAGGGTGCGCAGGTCACAGACGGGGCGGGGCGCGTGGTGGAGTTTGCCGCTGCGCCCAAGCGCATTGTCAGCATGGCGCCCAGCACGACGGAGCTTATTTGCGCGGTGGGCGCGCAGGAGGAATTGGTCGGCATCACGCGGCATTGCGTTTATCCCGAGAGTATCCGCGACAGGCAGGTGGTCGGCAGCTCGCTCGATCCCGATTACGAGCGCATCGTCGCGCTCAAGCCCGACGTGGTGATCATGTCGCATCTGGCCGACAAACGCGCGATCGGGCGCTTTGAGCGCCTCGGCATTGCCGTTATGATGCTAAATCCCGAGGGGCTCGACTCAGTCGGCGCGGATTTGCGGCTGCTGGGCAAGGCGCTCGGGCGTGAAAAACAGGCCGAGGCCGCCGCCGTGCATCTGGAACAATCCATAGCCGCACGCAAGGCGCAGGTGGCGCGTTACGAGCAAACGCACAAGCGCCCGCGCGTGTTGTTTTTGTACGGCACGAAATGGAATTTGTCGGCGGGCAAGGGTTCTTTCGCGGGCGACTTGCTCAATGTGGCGGGCGGGCAGAATCTCGCCGACGAAGCCAAAGTGCCGTGGCCGCAGTTGAGCAAGGAATACGTGCTGGCGCGTGACCCGCAAATTATTTTGCTAGTCGAGGAAGGCGGCGAAGGAAAAATTTTCGAACCGCAAGTAGACAATGCCCAGATTGAGCAGTGGAAAAAAGACCCTGTCTATTCACGCTTGGAAGCGGTGAAAAAAAACCGCGTTTACAAACTCGACGCCCGCCTGTTTTATTACCCCGGCCCCCGGTTGGTGGATGCGCTCGATCAGTTGGCAGGAATTATCGACGCTTACTTTTGTTCTTTGGACTCGGGGAAGACAAGCGAGGCGGCCACCGACAATCCCAACAAGAGTGCGACGATGCCTAGCGACAGTTCGATGTCTATGTGATAGAAGCCGGAGATGGCCATTTTTACGCCGATGAAGGTCAGGACGGCGGCCAGGCCGTAGCTTAGGAAGCGGAAGTGCTTCATCACGCCGGAGAGGGCGAAGTACAGCGAGCGCAGGCCGAGGATGGCGAAGACGTTTGAGCTGAAGATAATGAAGGGGTCTTTGCTGATGGCGATGATGGCGGGGATGGAGTCGATGGCGAAGATGAGGTCGGAACTCTCGATGACGATCAGCACCAAAAACAGCGGGGTGGCGTAGAGCTTGTTGTAGCGGCGCACAAAAAAGTGCGGGCCGTCGATCTGTTTTGTCACCGGCAGGTGGCGGCGCACAAAGCGGATGACGGGGTTGTTCATGGGGTTTAGCTCGTGCTTTTTGGGCAGCGCCATCTTTACGCCGGTGTAGATGAGAAACGCGCCGAAGACGTAAATCATCCATTCAAAGTGCTCGATGAGCCGCACGCCCGCCACGATGAAGACCAAGCGCATGACGACCGCGCCCAAAATCCCCCAGAACAAAATGCGGTGGTGGTATTTGGGCGGGACGGAAAAGTAGGTGAAAATGAGGATGAAGACAAAGACGTTGTCCACGCTCAGCGACAGCTCGATGAGGTAGCCGGTGGCAAATTCCAGCGCGCTTTGCTTGCCCAGCCAGCCCCACACGATCCCCATGAAAATGACGGCCAGCGAAAACCAGCCCGCGCACCACAACAGGGCCTCTTTGAGCCGCACCTCGTGCGCCTTGCGGTTGAGCACCCCAAGGTCGAGCGCGAGCATCACCGTCAGAAAAACGAGAAAGCCCGCCCAAACGCTCCAGGAAATATCGTGATGGATCATCTTGTCAAAAATTTATTCGCCGATGATTTTCACGAGCACGCGCTTGCGGCGCAGCCCGTCGAATTCCCCGTAAAAAATTTGCTCCCAAGGCCCCAGGTCGAGCCGAGCGTTGGTGATGGCCACTACTACCTCGCGCCCCATGACGGTGCGCTTTAAGTGCGCGTCGCCGTTGTCTTCGCCGGTGCGGTTGTGGTCGTACTGGCTGTGCGGTTTTTCGGGGGCGAGCTTTTCGAGCCAGCGCTCAAAATCGCGGTGCAGGCCGCCCTCGTCGTCGTTGATGAAGACAGACGCCGTGATGTGCATGGCGTTGACCAGACACAGCCCCTCTTGCACGCCGCTGTCCGCCACGCATTGGGCGACTTGCGGCGTGATGTTGAAAAACTCGCGGCGGCGCTCGACATTAAACCAAAGCTCTTTGCGAAACGATTTCATGGGAAAACAGGCGGCTGGATGCGCGTGTATTTTAAAATGGAGAATTCAGGCTCGTCGCGCACAAGCTCGGGCGCGCCGAATTGCGAGGGGTCGAATTCAAAAAATGTGTCTGGATTTTCGACGACGCGCTTTACGCGCGTCAAATAAATCTCGCCGCAGTAGGGCAGGCACAGTTTGTAAATTTGCGCCCCGCCGCATACCCAGAGACTGCGCGTGTCGTTTTGGGCGGCGGCCAGCACGTCCTCGGGCGATTTGAACACGCGCACGTTGTCGCCGGCAAACTCCAGCATCTCATCACGCGAAAGTATCCAGTTGGCGCGTCCAGGCAGCGGCTTTTTTGGCAGGTTCTCGTAGGTCTTGCGCCCCATCAGCGCGATGTTGCCCTGCGTGCATGCCTTGAACCATTTGAAATCTTCCGGCAAATGCCACGGGATACCGCCTTGTTTTCCGATGGCGTTGTGCTCGTCGGCCGCGACAATGATTTTCCAAGGGCGGTTCATGAGTGCGAAAAATCAGACGGCGATCGGCGCCTTGATGAGCGGGTGCGGGTCGTAGCCGATCAGCTCGATGTCTGAAAAATCAAACCCGTCGATCTGCCGGATGTCCGGGTTGAGCTTCACCTGCGGCAGCGCCTTGGGCTCGCGCGAAAGCTGGAGTTTTACTTGTTCCAAGTGGTTCGAATAAATATGCAGATCGCCAAAGCTGTGCACGAATTCCCCCGGCTGCAAATCGCACACCTGCGCGACCATGAGCGTCAGCAGCGCGTAGGACGCGATGTTGAACGGCACTCCCAAAAATAAGTCCGCGCTGCGCTGGTAGAGCTGGCAGCTTAGCCGTTTGTCGGGCGAGACATGGAATTGAAACAGCGCGTGGCAAGGCGGCAGCGCCATTTCGTCGACTTCCGCGGGGTTCCACGCCGTCACGATATGGCGGCGCGAAAAGGGGTCTTTTTTGATGCGCTCGATGAGCCGCGCAATCTGGTCAACCGCCCCCCCCTCCGCCGTTTTCCAGTCACGCCACTGCGCGCCGTAAACGCGGCCGAGATTGCCGTCCTTGTCCGCCCACTCGTCCCAGATACTCACGCCGTGCTCGTTTAAGTAGCGGATATTGGTGTCGCCTTTCAAAAACCACAGCAGTTCGTAGACGATGGATTTCCAGTGCAGCTTTTTCGTCGTCAACAGCGGGAAAGAGTCCTTCAAGTCAAAGCGCGCCTGCGCGCCGAAGACGCCTATTGTCCCCGTGCCGGTGCGGTCGCTGCGCTCGTGGCCCTTTTCGAGAACCAGCCGCAAAAGATCTTGGTAAGCCTTCATAGAAAACAGTTCTTCTTCGAAGCATAAAGCACGCGGGCGCGGCAGGGCGAACACTTTTGGAAGACGCCCGTGTAAAAATCAAGCGGCGCGGGTAACGCGCGCGTTTTTTTTAATCCACCACGCGCGAGGAGGCCGACCATTTGCTCTGCGCGGGCTTGTTTAAATCGGGCATTTGCGATTTGGGGATCATCTGCGTGTCCGACGTGATGCGCCCGGCGGGGGGAGCGCTGGTGGCGGCGTTGCCGGGCTTGGTCAGGCCGCGCCCGCCCGATGTCAGTTGGCGGTCGCCTTCCGACGAGGCGTCCATAAGCGCGGTGGGTTTGGGCGCCTCGCGGATGACGCCGGTGCTGCGCGGGGAGGAGTCGTAGCCGGTTTGTATCATGCGCTCGGCGCTACGGCCTTGCCCCACGGGGCCTTCGCTGCCGGCCACGCGCACGGGCAACCCCTTTTCGGAGGAATGGCTCTTGCGGAATTGAAAACGGTTGACGTCCTGCATGGAGAGTTTTTTGCTGTAGTCGATCATCTCCTTGCCGGTGGGGCCCAAGCGGGCCGTCCATGCGTCGCGGTATTTGGCGGCGTAAAAATTGTCGCGCTGGGTGGCCTTGTCGTAGCGCGGGTCCATTTTGCGCGCGTCGCGAAAATCCTTGGAATCGTAATTGCGCTGGGCGTAGTTGGTGAACTTTTGCTCGATGCGCTTGTACTGTTTATTTTGAGAGACGTCGAAGTTCGCCTTTTTCTCGACCAGGTTGGACTGCTTGCCCGACCATGATTTGGTCGCGCCCGAAAAATCCTTGCCCTGCAGCCCGGCGTTCATGTCGGGGGCCTTGATTTCCTTGAAGGTCGAGGCCTGCTTGTCGGGGGAAAAACGGTTGGCCGATTTCGAGACATCGAGCTGCGGCTGGCTCTTGGGTTGCAGCGGCGCCTGCGCCCACGCGGGCGCGCCCGCCACTGTCAGTAGCAGTCCCGCGACAAGCAAGACGCTGAAACGCAGACCCATAGGGTTTTTCAGTTTGCAAAAAAATACCGCAAAAGGCAACCGCAAAGGCGTTTGCCGCGGGCACAAAAAAAGCGCCGGACAATCAAGTCGGGACGCTTTTTTGAAAACGAGAAAAATCGCTTATTTCGCAGCCTTGGTGACGAGGCCTTTTTTGACGGCCTTGACAGACACCCACATGCGCTTGACCTGGCCGCCG
>JAKPNF010000161.1 GCA_029548565.1 Verrucomicrobiota bacterium | reverse complement strand
CCCCGCATTCATAAATTCCTTCTTCTTCTCTCTTTTTCTCCCTCTTATTTTCCTTCCACCCGTTTCAAATAACGGCCCATGGCGATGATGGGGAAGTACTGGCGGTAGTAGTTATAGTTGAGCATGAAACCGCGGGCCAGTTCGCGGCCTTGGAAGAGTTTTTCGGCGTTGCCTTCGAGCTTGATGCGCTCGCCGACGCCGTAGCCGGGGAAGCCCGTGCCGGTGAACTCGCGCTCTTGCCAAGTGCCGTCTTTCTGGGTGTCGGAGAGCCACTGCAGGGCGCGCTCGACGGCGGGCAACGCGCTGTCGTCCTTGAGGGCGAGCAGGGCGAGGATGGCCCAAGCGGTTTGGGACGCGGTGGATTTGCCCACGCCGCGCAACGCGTCGTCCATGTAGGAGCCGCAGGATTCGCCCCAGCCGCCGTCCTCGTTTTGCTTGGAGAGCAGCCACTGTCCGGCTTTGACGACGCGCGGATCCTTCATGTCGAAGCCGATCGCCTCCAGGCCCGGGAGCACCTTGCCCACGCCGTAGATGTAATTGACGCCCCAGCGTCCGAACCAACTGCCGTCGGGCTCCTGCTCCTTGAGGATAAACTCCACCGCGCGCTTGGCGGCGGGATCATACATGCTGGCGCCGGTGTCCTTGAAAAATTCGAGCATGTGGCCGGTGACGTCGACGCTGGGCGGGTCGAGCATTTCGCCGAAGTCGGCGAAGGGAATTTTTGTGAAGATGGCCTTGTTGTTGTCCTTGTCGTAAGCGGCCCAACCGCCGTTACTGGACTGCATGCCGCGCAGCCAGGTGTTGGCGCGGCGCACGGCAAAGTCGATGCGGTCGTGGAATTTTTGCGGGGCGATCTTGCGCACGCGCTGCAGTGCCAGCGCGACGATGCAGGTGTCGTCCAAGTCCGGGAACATCTCGTTGGCGTGCTGAAAACCCCAGCCGCCGCCCTCGAGTTTTTTGACGGTCTGCGCCCAGTCGCCCTTGCGGAAGACTTGGCTCTTCAAAATCGTCTCCACCGCCGCTTCCAATTGCGGGAAGCTCTCAAAGGTCTCCCCGGCTTCCACGGCGCCGATGATCGTCCAGGCGGTGTCCCAAATGGCCGAGTCGCTGGGCTGCAGGTAACGTCCGCCGTTGCGCTCGTAAGTCCAATAGAGGTTCGTGGCGTTGAGCGCGCGCTCGACGCAGGGGTGGGTCATCGGGTAACCCTCCATCACCAGCGCGATGATGCCGTAAATCCACGGGGGCTGGATGCCGCCCCAAAATCCGTCGGAATCCTCGTGCTTGATGATCCATTCCAGCACGAGCTTGATGGAACTTTCGCGCATGGGCTTCCACGGCAACTTGTGATAAAGCTGCAGGCACTTGTCCAAAAAGAGGAAACATTTGGGGACAAAACCCTCCATGTCCTTGGCCAGCGAATAGTCCTGTTCCTCGCGGCCCATCGGGAACAATTCGTCGAGCCGCGCGGCGGCGGGCAACGGCACGGTCAGGCGGCGGGCGGACACTAGCGTCAGCGGCATCACACTGGCGCGCGCCCAGGCGGCCATGTTGTAAATGCTAAAGGGAAACCAGCGCGGCAAGCGGATGATTTCCGGCGGCACGACGGGCACCTGATCCCACGGCCACTCGCCGATCATCGCCAGCCAAAAGCGCGTGAACACGCGGGATTTTTGCAGCCCGCCGTGCGTGAGTATCCATTGGCGCGCCTTTTTGAGCGGCTCGTCATCCGCGCTATAGCCCATGATGCGCAAGGCGGCGTAGCACTCGATCGTGGTGTTGATGTCGCCCATGGGCGCCTCGTAATAAACGCGCCAGGCGCCGTCCTCGCACTGTTCGTGCAAAATGGCCTTTACGGCCTGCTTGAGCTTCGGGTCGTCGAGCTTGCCGATGACGTGCATGCCCATGATCCACTGAGCCTCCATGCAGCAATTCGATTCCAAAACGGCGCACCACAGCCCGTCCGCTTCCTGTCGTCCCCTAAGCCAGTCCAGCGCGTTGCGCAGGGTTTTTTGCACGGTAGATTTGTCCATATCCAAAAAATTATCCATAGGCCGGATGCTAACCACAATCCCAAAAGTGCTTTTATAAAAGCGTTTGCGTCAAAAACAACCGCGCGCTTTTCCATAAGTCGCTGTCATTTTCGATGACTATGAAATTTTGGAGCGTTTGAACTTTTTTGCTTAAAAAATAAGATGTGCGCGCGTGTGTGCCGCACACAAACGGGTTGCCTTTTTCAGAAATTGATAATGCAATAGCGGCGAGCACATCTTTATGCCGGGCTGAATTTTAAAAACCTCATTTAAACCCCATGAAAAAAATCTTTGTTTTTTTTGCCGCCTGCGTGGCGGCCGTTTCGCTGCAGGGCGCTTCGCAGTCTTTGTTTTTTGGCGACAGCTACGCAAACGACACGCGCTATGATGTCAAAAAACTCATGAGTCCCGCGGACACTGACTTGTGCTGGGCGGTTTCGGCGGCCAACGTGCTGCAGGGTTTTCAAAATCTTTGGACGAGCAAGGGCAATGCGCTGCCCGCGGGCACGCCCAACGGGCACAGCGGGGTGCAGTCCGCCTACTCATTGGATATTTTCGCCGTGTTTGTCGATAACTGGACCAACGGCGGCGGCGAGGAGGGCAACGGGTTTTCCTGGTGGTTCAACCAGACGCTGGTGTACCCGCCCGATCCCGATCCCGAAGACCCCGATGCCGACTTAAAACCCGGCAGCAGCGGCGGCGGCTATTGGAAGGGTTACGCGATCGACAATGACGATCTGTTCGACAAGGTCGAGCTGGGCGGCCAGTCGCAGGATTTTTTGAAGACCGCCTTCGACGAGACGATCGCCAACCAATGGCTCATGACCGGCGGCATCTACCATACGGGCGGTGGTGGCCACGCCATCACGTTGTGGGGCTACGATTATGACGACGCCACGGGCGCGCTCACAGGCCTGTGGATATGCGACGGGGATATTTCTTACATGGGCAATTTCCTGGTCGAGCTGTTCTGGGACGATTCCGTCAACGAATGGGGGCTGGGCATGGGCGACAACGGCGAGGATTACAGCGGCTGGTATTTGGAAGACATCACCGTGTTGCAGGCGCTTAGCTACATCCCCGAACCTTCCGCCGCAGCACTGCTGATGTGCACGGTGCTTGTGCTGTTTTGCCTGCGCCGCAAGAAAAACACGCTCTGATTTACTTGCGGGCGCGTTTGTCGAGCGCGTCGGCGTTATAGAGCTTGTGCAATTGCACGGTGGCGCGCAGAGGGAGGGAATTCCCGTGTGTTTTGACGGCGCGGGTGATGGCGTTGAGCACGCGGGGGTCTTGGTGTTTTGAAAATTCCGGTTGCAGCAAGATGGCTTTTGTTTTTTTGGGGAGCGGGCTAGGGAGGCGTTTGAGCCAGTAGGCAATCGCGGCGGGGGAATCGATGATCAGTTTTATTTCGTCGGCCTTGTTTAAAATTTTCGGCAACGGCGGGCGCTTTTTCTTGGGGCTGACGGTGATGAAATCGAACTTGCCCCTAAGCGCAAAGGCGCCGCTGGTTTCGATGTGCACGCGCTTGCCCGCGGCGTGCAGTTTTTGGCAAAGCGCGCGCAGGTCGTGAACAGCCGGTTCGCCGCCGGTGATCACGACGATGTTCGCGGGTTCCTTTTTCGCGGCGGCCACGAGTGAATCAATCCGCATGCGCTTGCCGTTTTTCGAATCCCACGTGGATGCCGAGTCGCAAAACGCGCAGCGGATCGGGCAACCCTGCAGGCGGATGAAAAAAGCCGCGCAGCCCATGAACAGCCCCTCGCCTTGAAAGGCGTAAAAAACTTCGTTAACGGGCAATGTCTGCGGCACGGGCATGGAAAAAAACGGGTCTCAATTCAGATACTCGGTGGGATCGCTCACGCCCGCGTCGCGGAAGGCTTGCTTGCGCTCGCGGCAGGTGGCGCAGTGGCCGCAGTGGATGTCGCCGCCCTCGTAGCACGACCAGGTGATTTCAAACGGCACGCCCAGCTCGGCGCCACGGCGCACGATGTCGGCCTTGGTCAAATTCACGTAGGGGCGCTCCAGTACAAGCGCGCTATAGTCGCACAAGCCCAGCGCCTCGTCCATCGCCTCGGCAAATTGGGGGCGACAGTCGGGGTAGACATTGTGGTCGCCCGAATGCGCGGCATAGCCGATTTTTCCCGCGCCCAAACTCGCTGCCCACGCGCCCGCCAGCGCCAGAAAAATCATGTTGCGGTTGGGCACCACCGTCGTCTTCATGTTGTCGGGCGCGTAGTCGGCGTTGGGCACGGCGCAAGCCTCGTGCGTGAGCGCGTTTTTGCCGAACAATTTCTTAATCCCGCGCAAGTCCGCGACCTCGTGCACTACGCCTAGCTCCCGTGCGATTTTTTCCGCGCACAAAATCTCCCGCGCGTGGCGTTGCCCGTAATCCACGCTCAGCGCAAACACCGCGTCAAACGCCCCCGAGCGCACCCAGTCGTACAACAAAGTGGTCGAATCCAGCCCTCCTGAAAAAATGACAACGCCGCGACTCATTTTTCTAATGATGAAGATAATAAGCCCGCCGCGCAAGTGCGGGAAAAGGGCGGGCGATTTTTTGAAGAAGCCCTTTTGCAGAAGCCATGCGATTTTTTCACCCGAGGCCGGATGAAAACCGCCCGCACCGCGCGATTTGCTTGACCCGCGCGCGATTTGGGGGGATTCTTAAAAACGTCCTCCTTCGTTCAAAGCCGCGCCCGAAAAGCGCGGCAAAACTTAAACTCATCTGCTCCTATGAATAAAACAGCGAAGGCCGCCGTGTTGACGGCTCCCAAACAGTTCGAACTGCGCGAATACCCGATTCCCGAAATCGGCGACGACGAATTCATCCTTAGGGTCGAGGGCTGCGGCATCTGCGGCACAGACGCCCATGAATACGTGCGCGACCCGTTTAACATCTGCCCCGTCGTGCTCGGGCACGAAGGCTCTGGCGAGATCGTGGCGATGGGCAAAAACGTGGCGCAGGACTCGGCCGGGCGCCCCGTCAAACTCGGCGACAAGATCGTCACCTGCATCATCCCTTGCGGCAAATGCCCCGCCTGCAAAAACACGCCCGCGCGCACGAATTTGTGCGAGGCTTGCGGCATCTACGGCCTGATGCCAGACGACGACACGCACTTAAACGGCTTTTTCGCCGAGTACATAAAAGTGCGCAGCGGCTCGACCTTCTTCAACGTCACGGGGCTGAACCTCGACCAGCGCATGCTCGTGGAGCCCGCGGCGGTGGCGGTGCACGCCATCGAACGCGCCAAGCTCACGGGGCTGCTGCGCTTTGACACCGTGACGCTCGTGCAGGGCTGCGGGCCGATTGGATTGCTGGTGATGGCGGTGTTGCGCACGCTGGGCATCGAGAACATCATCGCGGTGGACGGCAACGACGCGCGCTTGGAGTTCGCCAAAAATTTTGGCGCCACGCACACTTTTAATTTTACGAAGTACGAAAAGTTTGACGACCTGGTGAAAGACGTCAAGGCCGCCGGCAACGGCTTGGGCGCGGAGTTCGCCTTCCAATGCACAGGCGTGGCCAAGGCCGCCAGCGGCATCTGGAAATACATCCGCCGCGGCGGGGGATTGTGCGAGGTCGGCTTTTTCATGGACGGCGGCGAAAGCACGATCAACCACCACTACGACTTATGCAACAAGGAAATCGCGGTCGTCGGCTCTTGGGTGTACACGCCGCAGGATTACGTGACCACGCTGGACTTCCTGCGCCGCGCCCAAGGCATCGGCCTGCCGCTGGAAAAGCTCATCACCCACAAGTATCCGCTCGAAAAAATCGCGGAAGCGATGGAGATGAACCTTTCCATGAAAGGCATAAAAATAGCCGTGGTGCTGCCGGCGGGTGAAGGGCAGTAAAACGGATTTTATCTGCGCTTGAAAAACAAAAAAGCCTCCCGAATCCGGGAGGCTTTTTTATCGGAAAAAATTTGTTGCTTACTGCGCCGTGACGTTGACGGGGATCGTCAGCGGGTTGAAGCCGGGGGCGGAGATAACGATCTGGCCGGAGCCGGGCTGGCCGCCTTCCACGCGCACCGAAATGCTGCGCTTGCCCTCGGGAATCACCACCGGCGGCATGACGACCGAGTCGGGGACATTCGTGAGAATCTCAATGGGCAACCCGCCGTCGGGCGCGTCGAACTCGCTGGCAAAAACGATCATCGAGCGCTTGCCCTGCACGAGCTCCAGCTCGGCCGGAGTCACGCGCAACACGGAGGGGTCGACGCGGAATTTGCCGATCGCCAGATTGCCGGTGGTCGTCTGCAATTCCACGTAATAATCCTGGTTGGCCTGCACCGCGGGCACCGTGAAAACGAGCACCTGCGGGGAAATGAATTGCGTGGGGGCAGCCGTGCCGCCGACGACGATCTTGTCCATGCGGGTGAAACCGCGTCCGGTCACGGAAACTTTCGCGCCGACAACGCCGCGGTCGGCCTCGATGCTCACGACGTAACGGTTGGCCAAAAACAGGCGCTGCAGCGGGCTTTTGCGCTCGCGGTGGGTGACGATGCCGCGGTTTTTCACGTCATATTCGATGACATAGAAGTAACGCGCCTGATCCTGTCCTTCGGGGATGATGTAGTCGTAAGTCCACATGTCCTTGGAAAAAGCGCTGCGCGTCATCTCGCGGGCGGTGCCGTCGATGGTGATGGTGCACTTTTGCGAGCCGGCGACCACATTGCTCTCGGCGATCTTGCCCTTCACCGTGATGGTGTAGATGCCGGAGGAATTTTGCGGGAGGTTTTCGGGCGTCAGGTTGGAGACGTTGTTGGTGCAACCGCCGCCGATCAGGGCCGCCGCGAGCAGGGAGGTCAAAAATAAGAGCTTGGCTTTCATGATAATAATTAAGACAACGATAGAAGCAAACCGATGCAAGTGCAAGTAAAAGAAGCGTTTCAGACCCCCGCCAAACAGGGGGCGGCACTTTATGTTCACGTGCCGTTTTGCGTGCAACGCTGCGATTACTGCGCCTTTTACCGCGAACCCCCGCGCCGCGCGGACATGGAGGCTTACCTCGGCGCCCTGCGGCGCGAGTGGGCGCTTTCGGGCGCGCGGGGCGGGGCGTTTGAGACGGTTTTTTTCGGCGGCGGCACCCCGGGCGTGCTCACGCCGGAGGATTTTCACGCGATCGGCCGCTGGTTCGAATCCGAGGGCATCCGCCCCAAGGAATGGACGGTGGAACTTTCCCCCGCCACCGCGCATCCCGCGCGGCTGCAGGCGCTCAAAGACATCGGGGTCAACCGCCTCTCGCTCGGCGTGCAAAGTTTTTCGGACGCCTTTTTAAAACGCCTCGGCCGGCGCTGCGGCCGCGAGCAAATCCTGCGGGCAATCGGGGCGCTGCACACGGCGGGCTTTTCAAATTTCAACATCGACCTCATGATCGCCTTGCCCGGCCAAACTCCCGAGGCGCTCTTGGAGGACATCGAGCAGGCGGCCGCCCACGACCCCGCGCACATTTCCACTTACTGCCTGACCTTCGAGGACGACGCCCCGCTGCTTGGCCACCTGCAAAAAGAGGGTTTTTCGCGCAACGAGCAAATGGAACGCGCCTGCTACCTCGCCGCATGGCAACGCCTGCCGCAACTGGGCTACGGCCATTACGAAATTTCCAACTTCGCGAAGCCGGGGCGCGAGTGTATCCATAATTTAAATACATGGAAAATGGGCCAGTGGCTCGGCCTCGGCCCCTCCGCCGCCTCGCAGTGGCAGAACAAACGCTGGGGCAACATCGCGGATTTATCCCTATGGCTAAAAGGCGTGAATAACGGAACCCCGCCCCACGTGGACGAAGTAGAATTGACAAACGCCACACTGCTGGCCGACGCCCTGATCTTCGGCCTGCGCCTGACAAAAGGCGTGGATTTGGAAAATCTAAAAACCCGCTTCGGCGAAGAAAATTTGAATATGTATTCTTCCCTATGGCCGCGCCTGGAAGCGGAAGGCCTTTTGACACGTAAAAATTCTCATATTTTTCTAACCACCGAAGGCCTGATGCTCGTCGATGCCGTGGGGGCAGAAATCTTGGAATACGTTTAGAATCGCACTTTTTTTCAAACACATCCGTGTGTGTTTGAAAATTAAAACTCGCGGATTTTTTCCAACCAATCAGCCCACTGCTCATTTGTTTTGATTAAGGAAATTTCGCCGGTGGGGAGGTTTAGCAAGTCGCGGTAGACTTTTTCGTCGAAGCGGCGGCAGTGCAGGACGATGGCGGCCTTGTGGCCGGGGGCGCGTACCAGGCGGCCGAGGGCTTGGTTGATTTTTCGCATCGCGGGCAATTGGTAGACGCGGCGGAAGGCTTCGGAGTCCTCGTGGGTGTTTTTTAATTCGCGCTCCTTGGCGCGCTGGACGGCGTTGAGTTCCGGCAGCGCGGGGCCGACGACCATCGCGCGGTTTATTTTTCCACCGAGGGAGTCTATGCTCTCGGAAAATCCGCTGCCCAGCACCAAAAACAGGACGTGGCTTGTCAGCAGGCTTTCCTGCAAAAAAGTGTTTTGGCCGGGCAGGTCGAGGCCGCGCGGTTGCGTCGCCACGCGCAGGAAGGGGTTTTTGACATGCACGTATTGCCCGACATCGTGGGCGTATTGGTAGGAGGAGAAAAAGACGGCCACGGGCGCGGGGCTGTCGGCGGCCAGGTCGCAGATCGCCTGCGCGGTCAGCTCGTGATAACGGGCGCGCTGGTTCAGGCGCGTGTCGGGGCGCGCGTCGATGGCGAAATTGAAGGCACCCTCGTGCCAGCTGGCCTGCGCGCGGATCCACGCGGTGTTTTTTTCATCCAACCCCACGCTGTGGGCGAACTGCGCGCCCGGAGAAAGCGTGGCCGAGGCGTAAACGACCGCTCCGAAGGGCGCCGTTGTCTTGGCGATTTCGCGCGAGGCGTCCAGGCAGGTCAGGCTGATCTGCGCGGGCTTTTCCGACCACACGAGCTTTGAAATGTCCTCATTGCGCAAAAAATCCAGCCAGTTGGCGCTGGCGTAGAGGTGCTCCCACAAATCCGCGCGCTGGCTGAGCAATTCGTCGATGTCCATGCGGGCGATGGTCTCGGCGATGTGGGTGTCGAGCGTTTCGATGAGGTGCTCCAGTTCGTACAATTGGGAAAGTTCCAACTGCGGCGTTTGCGCCGTGGCGTTCACAAATTTTAAAAGGTTTTCGGCCGCCGTTTTCGCGCCCAGCGGCGCGCGGGCCAGCGTGAGGATGTCGCCGATCGCCCCGAGCGTTTGCGCGGTGATTTTCAGCGAGTAGGCGTCGGCCACGCGCTCGGGCAGGTTGTGCGCCTCGTCGATGACCAACAGGGTGTCGCGCGGGGAAAAGCCGAACTGGTTCGCCAAAAACGAGCGGCTCGACGGCGCGAAAATGTAATTGTAATCGCACAGCCACACGTCGGCATAAGGCAGGGCGGCGCGGGAAATTTCGTAGGGGCAAAGCCCGTGGGTCTCGGCGATTTTTTTCACGCGCGCAAGCGGGATCGTGCCGTCTTTGAACAGCTCGGGCATTCGCAAATTCGCGCGCTGCCAGCGCTCGGCGGCGTCCTCGCAATCGCAGCGGGCGCCTTGCGTGCAGGTGTGGGTTTTCGAGCGGATGGCGTGCTCGAGGCGGTTGCGCATTTGGTAACTGCGCAGCGCGCCTGTTTTCGCCATGGGCGCGAGCTGCCGCACGACGGCGAGCTGGCCGGTGCTTTTCCCCGTTAGGTAAATCAGCCACGAAAAGCGCCCGTCGCGCAGGCGCTTCAGGGCGGCTTGCAGCAGCAGCCCCGTTTTGCCGAAGCCTGTCGGCGCCTCGAAGCAGATGTTTTTGGAACGATTGAGCGCCTCGTCCAGCTCGGCCTGCGCCTGCGCCTGCCCCGGGCGCAACTGCGCGAAGGCGTTGTGAAAATCGACCGAACGCAAGCGTGCGCGTGCGTGCAGGCGGTCTTCGAGAAACACAAGCAGCAAGTCGAGCTGGCGCGTGAAAAGCAGCTCCGGCGGCTGCTCCGGATGAAAACGCTGGCGCACCTGCGAGTGGATGTCCAGGCACAGCAATTCGCCGGTGAGTTTCGCGTTTTTAAAATCCGCGTCGAGCGAAAGCAGCACGCAGTAGGCGGCCAGTTGAAAAAAGAAATCCGGATGATGCTCGCGCAACGAATCGGCGCTGCGCGGCAGCGGCGTGGAGACGGTTTTTATTTCGCGCACCAGAAACCCACCGTCCTGCTGAGGCACGAGCTGGTCGACGCGGCCTTGAAACTCAAAGGTCCAGCCCTTGTAAATCCAGGCGCGCTCGATTGTTTTTTCAAAGAGCGCCTGCGGGTGGGCGGCCGCCGTCTCGTTGCGCAAAACGCCGTGCCAGTGCGTGCCCAGTTGCGCGCGTTTGATGTCGGCAAAGGAACCTCCCGCGCCCGCTAAGGCGGGGCCTTCGCGGTAGGCGGCAAACTCACCCACGGACAGGCGCACCGTTTTTTTCTCCAGGGAAATTTCCATGACGCGCGCGCCGTTTATGGCATCCAGATATCCGTGTCTGTTTTGAGCCAGTGCTTGAGTTTTTCAACGAGCAGTTGCGCCTCTTTGTCCGGCACGCTTTGTTCGGCCAGCGGCTCGCGCAACACCTTGAGCGCCTGCGCGCGCTGCTCGTCGTTTAAGCCCTGCAAAAATTGCTCGCGCAACGGGTAGCCCTCGTGGTCGGCCAATAGCGCGAGGATTTTCAGGAAGGCGGCGTGCGGGTGCGGCGCGCTGTCCCACGCCTCGAAGGCCGTGTGGGCGAGCTTGAAAAAGGCGCGCGCTTCCGGCGCGTCGCGGGAATTGCGCTCGAGGATTTCCGCCAGAACGCTGGCGCAGGTCAGCGCCGCGTAGGATTTGCCGATGCCCTCGTGCCTGCGCGCGGCGTGGTATTCTTTGACAAAATAAAACCCGCTTTCCTTGGGCCCCTCGAGCACACACTGCGCCAGGTCGAACAACTGCGCGTTGTCGCCCGGCGTTTTTTTGGAGAGGCGCTGCAGGCACATCAGTCGCCCGTTTTTGGCGCTGAGCAAGGCCAGGCGCATGTGCGACTCGCCGGCAGCCACACGCGAAAGCACAAAGCCCTCCGTCTTGAGGGCGGGGGCGGCGGCTTTTCCCGTTTTTTTACTCGTCATCGTTGCTTTTGACGGGCACGGTGTCGGGCGTGACGGCCCCGCCGGAGATCAGCATCTTCATCCCGTCGCCCACGCTCATGTCCAAAAAGATCAGCTCGGCGGTGGGCACCATCAGGTAAAAGCCGTTGGTCGGGATCGGGGTGGTGGGCACAAAAATGTTGGTGTATTCGCCGTTTAGCCGCCGCGCGGTTTCGCCCTTGGTGGGGGTCGTCACAAAACCGACCGACCACAAGCCTTGGCGCGGAAACTGCACGAGCACCACCTGGCTGAACGCCGTTTTTTTCTGCTCCTTAAAGGTGTCGATGATCTGCTTGACCGTGCGGTACACGGCGTTGACGATAGGCAGGCGCAGGAAAAATTTCTCCACGTTGCGCGTGAGCCAGCTGCCCAAAATGAAATTGTTGAACAGCCCCACCAGCGTGATCAGCACCAAGACCAGCACCGTGCCGATGATGTTGGAGAGCATCTGCGTGCCGAAAAAGTTTTGGACAGACCCCGGCAGGGCGTTGTAAATCTGCCCGCCCAAAGGCGCGCCGACGTACTCGATCAGCAGCACAAACACGATGATGGTGGCGATCAGCGGCGCGAGCAAAAACACGCCGGAGATCAGCGCGTTGCGCAGGGTTTTCAGCCCGCGGGCGGGCATCGGGAGTGTTTGTTTGGGTTCGCCCATCTTTTCAATTGAACAGCAACACGGCGGGTTTGTGAAGATAATTTGAAAAGCGCCTCCTCGAATCCCGCCCCGTCCGCCAACTCAAACCCCCCACAGGCGCCACGCAAGCCCGCCGCGCGAAACAAAAAGCCCGCGTGTGAAAATGCACGCGGGCTTTTGGGTGGAAAGAAAAATAGTTTTGCTAATTTTTCTACCTGCGGCGCGCGACAGCCATCAGCGCGAGCAAGCCCAGCAATGCGGCGGCCGCGGCCGGTTCGGGAATGTCGCCGTGGAAGGTGAGGATGCCGGCGTCCGCGTCGAACGACCATTTTTCCTGCTCGAGCGCGTCGCCGTTTTTCCAAAGGACGGAGAAGGTGTCCATCAACTCCACGCCAGTCATGACGGAGCCGAGCACAAACAACTGCATCTGCTGTCCGTCGGTCGCGGTGAACAGATCGTCGAGCACGAGGGTTATTTTCCCCTCGCCGCTGAAGGTGACGCCGCCGTCGAGGGTCACTTGCGAAAAGTCCGTGAGGGTCTGGGCGGTCAGCGCCAATTCGCCGTTCACCGTGAAACGCTCGTTGTTGAGCGAGGCGTCGTCCAGCAGCACGACCTTGGCGTCGGAGGTGACCGTCACGCTCAGGGTGCCGGTGCCCATTTCGCCCGATTGCAGGGTGTGCAGGTTGTTCCACAGGTAGGTGCCGGTTTCGATGGAAACCGTCGCGGTGTCCGTGGTGCTGAGCAGGCCGCCTGTTATGTTGAGCGTGGCGGAGGCGTTTTCGCCGGACAGCCGCACAAGGCTGTCGGCCGTGCCCGTCACGACCGCGAAGGCCATGGTGCCGGTTGTCGAATTGACGGCGGAAAGGACGGCCCCGTCGGCAAGGTTCACCTGCAGGGTCTTGGATTCCGTGTAAATCGCGGAAGCCAGAAAGCCGCCCTGTTCGTGTTCGGCGACGGCCCGCACCGAGCCGCTGATGTGAACTTGGTCCTGATATCCCAAGTCCATGCCGATAGCGTTGGCGGCCTGCACGTAAACATGGCCGCTGAGTGCGTCCAATTTGATCCCGTTGCCGATTCCCGAGGCGGCCAGCCCGCCGGAGACGGTCATGTTGCCGGAGTATTCCCCCACCGTGGTGCCGATCAGCGCGTACATTCCGAGATTTACTTCGGTGGGGCCGCTGACAACGATGTCGGCGCTGATGAGCCGGACGTTTGTCTGGCGCAAGTCCAGTCCGGCGGTTTCGCAGTTGGCGTTCACATACACGCTGCCGCCGATCTCGTTGATTTGAAGCATGGCGGATGAGGACGAATCGAGATAGTTGCTCACGTAGACGCCCACGGCGCGCCCCTTGGTGTTTGTCGCGGACACGGTGATCGTTGCCATGAGGTCGCCGATGCTGGAGACCTCCGGGTAAACGAGGTCTCTGGTGTAATTGTACCCGTAGGTGGAGGAGGCGTTCGTGCCGCTTTGGTCGTTGACCACGGAAATTGTGAACGACGAGGGCAGCCCGGCCGCGATCCCCGCGTCGTCCTTCACCCCGTAAGCGTAAACGACGCCGTCGGAGACGGTGAGGGTGGCGTACTCGGGCAGCGTCTGCGTGGTGGACGAGATTGTCAGCCCCGCCTCGGATTGGGCAAAGAGGCCCGCAGGCAGCGCCAGCAGCGCGGCCAGGGCGAGCTGTCTTGTGAGGGATTTGAAACGGTCTTTCATGGGAAACAGGATACGTGTGGATTCGGGCGAGCAATGCACATTTCTTATCGCGCACCCCCTCTTTTTAAGAAAAAAGCCATTTGGCTAAAAAGTCCACTTTTTTTTAATCTCTTGACTGGCAGATGAGTTATACAAAAAAGGCCGCTTGCGGCGGCCTTTTGGACTTTTTCAAAACTTACCTTACCGGCGGCGCGCGACAGCGGCCAGCGCCAGTAATGCCAACAATGCGGCGGCCGCGGACGGTTCGGGGATCGGGGCGGCTTGGAAAACGATGAGGATGCTGCCATCATTGTTCATGTTGTCCATGACGTCGATATTTTTTGCGATGCTCAGTTCGCCCCAGGCCTCCTCGTCAAAATTCGCGAAGGAAATGAGGTTGTAGGTCTCGAGGAAGGCGATAATGTCCGCCCGGTCCGCGGACGCGGAGACCATGTCGTCGCTTTCAATCTTTGTGCCGTCGGCGTTGAATCTGTCCACATCGCGCATGACGACAACCAGCATTCCGGCTTTGTCTATCTCGAACAAGACATGCTGCACGGGCAGGTCGGTGGGCGCTGTAAGTTGCGAGCCGTCGATAATGACGCTATGCTCTCCCACCGCGGACGAATCAATCCCGAAGCCCAGCATTTGAGTGGAGAGCTTCGCTTCGTCCATCGAGGCTTGCGAAAGCTCGATGGTCAGCTCGGCGTTGTAATCGATCACGGCCAAATTCGCGTCGATAAAGGCGTTGTCGGCGATGCGAAGAAATGTGCTTTTCCCCTTGGCCAGGGAGGGATATTGCCCCTCGGGAAACAGAATGCCGTTGCCCAGGCAAAAAGGGTCGGAGGATCCTTGCGCGATGCGGATGACGGAATTTCCCGAAAGGGTCATATACAACCGCGAGGATTGCGACAAGTCTGTGCCGGCATAGGCGCTCAAAATCGCGCCTTCTGTGGTTATCCGGCCGCCGGTCATGGGAAAAGTCGTGTGGGTTCCCGCGTAAATGCCGAATTGTGAGGACAAGGTGATCTCGCCGCCCGACATCTGCCCGTTTCCGGCGAAGAAATTGAGCGTGCGCAGATTCATCGCCCCGCTTTTTATGTCAACGAAGCCACGATTTTCGATGTGCAGCCGGTTGTCCGTTTCTGTGCCGACCGCCCCGCCGTCGATCGTGAAAACCCCGTCGACAGCGAGTGTGTTGTATCTGTTCTGTATTTCCGAAATCGCCCCTGCGTTTTGCAGGGTCAGGTTCCCGGCCACGGTCAGCGTCACGGATGCCCAGTCCAGCGGGTCGCCAATCGCCAGAGAGCCGCCCGAGGCAATGACATAGTCGCCCGTCATCGTTTGGGACGCGGTCACTTCGAGCGTGGAGTCTATCACTGTTTGGGCAAACGCCCTTGCGGCAACGAGCACCAAAAGGGCAAAAATTAAACAAGTGCGGGATTTTTTCATAATTTTCAATTGTGGATTTTTTTTTGAAAAGGGTGACGATTTTTTTTTTATTTTTATCGGCGGCGCGCGACAGCGGCCAGCGCCAGTAATGCCAACAACGCGGCGGCCGCGGCCGGTTCGGGGATGTCGCCGTGGAAGGTGAGGATGCCGGTGTCCGCGTCGAACGACCATTTTTCCTGTTCGAGCGCGTCGCCGTTTTTCCAAAGGACGGAGAAGGTGTCCATCAACTCCACGCCGGTCATGACTGAGCCGAGCACAAACAACTGCATCTGCTGTCCGTCGGTCGCGGTGAACAGATCGTCGAGCACCAAAGAAATTTTCCCCTCGCCGCTGAAGGTGATGCCGCCGTCGAGGGTCACTTGCGAAAAGTCCGTGAGGGTCTGGGCGGTCAATTCCAGTTCGCCGTCGACGGTGAAGGTATGGTTTTACAAGTTGGCGTCGTCTAGCAGCACGACCTTGGCGTCGTCGGTGATGGTCACGGCCAGCTCGCCCGCGGATACTCCGAGTTCATCGAACTCGGTTCCTTCAGCGTGCGTTTGCAGGTTGCTCCACAGGTAAGTGCCATTCTCAAGCGAAAGGGTGGCTCCTGTTGTGCCCCCTTTGAACAGCAGGCCGCCCGCCATATGAAAAGTGCCCGCGCCGCTCTCGCCGACCAGGCGGATGCGGGCGTTGCCCCTGCCGTCCATGATCGCGAAGGCGTTGCGCTTGTCGGCCACGTTTGTGGCGGAGATGTTCGCGCCGTCGCCCAGCGTGACCACGTTGACAGTTTGGCTGGTTGAATCTCCTGCGCTGCCGCGCATGATGGCCGCGCTGACATATCCGCTGCCTTCATAGTCGGAGACAGCCTCTATGCTGCCGCTGACGTGCTGCAGGCAATCGTTGCTGTCCTCATAGTCAAGAAGGACACCGTAGGCCAGGTAACCCGTGGACAAAATATTTCCGCTGATCGTGCCAACCGACGCGTACGCCAGCCCCATGGACATGATGCCCGAAGTGGTGATGTTGCCCGAAAATTCGCCGATGCTGGTACCGGCGGAACAGTTGACGCCGATGGCGCTTTCATGCCCGTTGACCGTGATGTCTGCTCTGATCAAGCTGGCGGTTACCCGTTCGAGGCGCATTCCTTCGCCGGAGCTGGCGGTGATATGGTGCACGCCGCCGATTTGGCTGATGACAAGCGGCGCGGAGCCGGTGATGCCGTTGACAAAAAAGCCGATACCTTCCCCGGTTGGGCTGCTGTTGGTGGCGCTGATCGTGGTGTTGGCCATCAAGTCGCCCAGCACGGTCACGGAAGGGGCGTCGTAATTATTGAAACGGTAGCCATAGGCGTTGTTGTAATCGTCGCTTAGATTCGAGACCTGGATGCTGAGGGTGGAGGGCAGCCCGTTGGTCAAACCCGCGCGGTCGTAAATGCCGTAGGCGATGGAAATATTTGCGGGCGCGTCGAACTCGACAGTGGAGGGCAGCGTCTGCGTGGGCGAGGAGATTGTCACAGCCGCCTCATATTCGGCAAACAGTGCGGCGGGCGCCAACAACACCGCCAACGCGGCGGCTTTTTCCCCAAAGAAAAAACGCTGCCGTGTGAAAAACGACAATCTATTCATTGCGAGAGGATTAGAGTATTATCGAAATTGGAGATAAACCAATGCTGCCCTATAGAAGACCGTTCTTAAAGAAGAAAGTTCCAAGAAAGTCTCACAAATTTTTCACAAAAAGACGAGCCGACTTTTTTCAATCGCACAAAAAAAACGCGCGGCCTGTTGAAAAGCGATCCTTCGGGTGTAGTATGTTGGGAACGGCCCGTTGCGGGTCGTAACTTGTTTCACCGAATAAAAATCATGCAGACCCAAAACAAACCCTGCGAGTGCCGTCCCACCATGCCGTTGATCGGCGACCAGGCGCCCGCCTTTAAGGCCAACACGACCAACGGGCCGATTAATTTCCCCGCCGACTACAAGGGCAAGTGGGTGATCCTGTTCTCCCACCCCAGCGACTTCACGCCCGTGTGCACCACGGAGTTTGTGATGTTCCAGTCGATGCTGGAGGAGTTCCGCGCGCTGAACACGGAGGTCATCGGGTTGTCGGTGGACAGCATCGCCTCGCATATCGCCTGGCTGCGCACGATCGAGGAGAAGATCGAGTTCAAGGGCATCAAGGGCAAGCCCATCACCTTCGCGCTGATTGAGGACGTGACGATGAACGTCTCCAGGCTCTACGGCATGATGCAGCCAAACGCCAGCGCCACCAAGCCCGTGCGCGCGGTGTTTTTTATCGATCCCAAGGGGGTTGTGCGCGCGCTGGTTTATTATCCGGCGTCCACCGGCCGCAATTTTGACGAGCTTAAGCGCGTGCTGATCAGCCTGCAAACCGGCGACAAGTTCGACGTGTCCACCCCCGCCGACTGGTGGCCCGGCGACGAAGTCGTTGTTGGCGCCCCGAGCACCTGCATGGCCGCCGACAAGCGCGCCAAGGACAAATCTGTGCGCTGCGAGGATTGGTTTTTGGCCTTCAAAAAACTCTCGAAAGAGGAGCTTAAAAAGGGTTTGTTGAAAACTAAACCCGTCGCTAAGGCGAAGAAGGCTGCAAAGCGCAGGGCAAAGAAATAGGCGAAATAGGGGCCTTAAGTGCGTGCGCCTGCGGCGCTGAGTGATTTTTGGGGGGCTGGCGCAGGGCGTGGGGGCATTGGGGCTGCGAACCCTGTGCGTGACCATCCGAAAGAATATCCCTATCGGTCTATTCTTTCGTTCCCGCGGCGAAAATCCTTCAGGGCGAATTTTGCCTGGTCTTACGATGGGGAGCAGTGATCTCGCACAGCCCCCCATCTATCCTGCGGCAAAATCCGCCCTGAAGGATTTTCACTTGCGGGAAAGCTGCACGGAGCAAAGAAGGCCATAGTGCTGTATTTTTTTAGAAGGGACTGGCGGGTAGTTTTTGGGTTATTTTGGAAGCGTTAGATTTTGGTGTGCGCCAGCTCCGTACTGGGGTGCAGGGGACGCAAGTCCCCTGCAGGTGCGAACCGTTCCCGAGTTGATGGCAAAATAAAATAGCGAACACCCGTCAGCTTTCGCCGCCACCGCCAGCCATCTCAGGTGCAATTTTCAAGCACAACACAGATGTGCGTTTACGCGTTTGAAAGCGGATAGCAAAACGGCCTGTCTTTTTTGCTTTTTGACAAGTAAATGGCATCCGTGAAAATTTTTTTAAATTTTTTTGGAACTTATTTTTATAAGTGAGGTCATAAATAGAGCTGTTGCATTTGGAATTATTCCTTTTTGTTTCACAACTAACTCGATATGAATACATTACTGATCCCCCCCCCCCCCCCCCAAAA
>JAKPNF010000154.1 GCA_029548565.1 Verrucomicrobiota bacterium | reverse complement strand
CCCTGAGCCACACGCCGGACGCGCTCATGGTGTTAAAAGTGCCCGACGGCGTTCTCACCGGCCCCACCGTCGTGAAGCCCGAATACGGCCAACCCGGCGGCGGCTTTGAATTGACGACAGACGAAAAAGTTCCGGTCGAGATTTTGGAAGTTTTCCCGATGCGCTTGCCTCGGGAATAAATCGACACGCCTGGGATAAATAGATGTCCACCTTGCTTCTTGGGCGAGCAAAATCTTTCAATTGTGCTTGCGCGGCGCGGCGCTTTGCTCAAAAATTAACCGAATTTTGGGCGTTTTTTCCGCCGCCCTCTTGCTCTCGATTTAAAGGACACTCTTTATGCCACGCCGCGACGACCTAAAAACCATCCTTATCATCGGCTCAGGCCCCATTGTCATCGGGCAGGCCTGCGAATTCGACTACTCGGGCACCCAAGCCTGCAAAGCGTTGAAGCAGGAGGGGTACCGCGTCGTTCTGGTCAACTCCAACCCCGCGACGATCATGACGGATCCGGACTTCGCGGATGTCACCTACATCGAGCCGCTGACGGTGCCGATTCTGGAAAAAATCATCGCCAAGGAGCGCCCCGACGCGCTGCTGCCGACGCTCGGCGGGCAGACGGGACTAAACCTCTCGCGCGACCTGCACTACGCAGGGGTTTTGGAAAAATACAACGTGGAGGTGATCGGCGCGTCCATCGCGGCGATCGAGCGGGGGGAAGACCGCGAGAAATTCCGCGAGACGATGATCAAAATCGGGCTGGATATTCCAAAGTCGCACGTTGTCAAAAGCCTGGAAGAGGCGCGCGCGGCCGCCGAGGAGATCGGCGGAAAATTCCCCATGATCATCCGCCCGAGCTACACGCTTGGCGGGGCGGGCGGCGGCATCGCCTACAACAAGGAGGAATTCGAGCGCATGGTGAGCTTCGGTCTGGATATCTCCCCCGTGCACGAGGTGCTGGTCGAGGAATCCATGCTCGGCTGGAAGGAATTGGAGATGGAAGTGATGCGCGATTACAAAGACCAGTGCATAGCCATCTGCTCCATCGAAAATTTCGACCCCATGGGGGTGCACACGGGCGACTCCATCACGATCGCGCCCGCCCTCACGCTCTCGGACAAGGAATTTCACCTGATGCGCGACATCTCGTTCGCGGTCATCCGCGCGATCGGCGTGGAAAGCGGCGGGTCGAACATCCAGCTCGCCCAGTGCCCGAAAACGGGGCGCATTGTCTTGATCGAGATGAACCCGCGCGTGTCACGCTCCTCGGCGCTGGCGTCCAAGGCCACGGGTTTTCCCATCGCGAAGATCGCCGCCAAGCTCGCCGTGGGCTACTCGCTCGACGAGTTGAAAAACGACATCACGAAAACGACGCCGGCCTCCTTCGAGCCCGCCATCGACTACGTGGTGGCGAAAATCCCGCGCTTTGCCTTTGAAAAATTCGTGGGCGCCAACACGACGCTGACTTCCTCCATGAAAAGCGTGGGCGAAGTCATGGCGATCGGCAGCACCTTTAAAGAGTGCATGCAAAAGGCCCTGCGCTCGATGGAAATCGGCTCACTGGGCTTTGGCGGGGGCGGCAAATTCGGCGGCAACGAGATCACAGAGGCATCCGAGATCCGCGCGGGCCTCATCCGCCCGAGCACCGAGCGCATTTTTTACATCCGTTACGCGTACCTGGCCGGTTTCTCGACGCAGGAGATCGCCGACTTGTCGATGATAGACCCCTGGTTCCTCAAGCAATTGCGCCAGATCGTCGACATGGAAAAACTCATCACCCGCACGGGGTTAAAACTCCTCGAAGACGCGCAACTGATGGGCGAAGTCAAAGGCATGGGCTTCTCGGATGTGCAGGTCGCCAATCTGATCGGCACCACCGCCGAACACGTGCACGGCGCGCGCCAAAAACTCGGCGTCAAGACCGTCTACCGCCTGGTGGACACCTGCGCGGGCGAGTTCAAGGCCAAGACGCCCTACTATTATTCGACCTACGGCGAGGAAAACGAGGTTTCCCAGTCCGACAAAAAGAAAATCATGATCCTTGGCGGCGGCCCCAACCGCATCGGCCAGGGCATCGAGTTCGACTACTGCTGCGTGCACGCCTCCTTCGCGCTGCGCGAACAAGGCTACGAGACGATCATGGTCAACTCCAACCCCGAGACCGTCTCCACCGACTACGACACCTCCGACCGTCTCTACTTCGAGCCGCTGACGCTCGAGGACGTGCTGGAAATTTACCGCCAGGAAAACTGCCACGGCGCCATCGTGCAATTCGGCGGGCAGACCCCGCTGAACCTCGCCACCGCGCTCAAGGCCAACGGCGTGAACATCATCGGCACCAGCCCCGAATCCATCGACACCGCCGAAGACCGCGAGCAGTTCCGCGTGATTTTAGACCACCTCAAACTCAAGCAGCCCGTCAACAAAATCGCCCTCTCGCACGAGGAGGCCATTTCCGGCGCCGAGCAGATCGGCTTCCCGATCTTGCTGCGTCCCTCCTTCGTCTTGGGCGGTCGCGGGATGTTCATCGTCTACGAGATGGACGAGCTTAAAAAAGTGCTGCGCGAGGTCTTCGACGTGGCGCCCGGCAAGCCCGTCTTGCTCGACAAATTTTTGGAAGAGGCCGTGGAGGTGGACGTCGATGTCATCAGCGACGGGGAAACGACCGTCATCGGCGGCATGCTCGAGCACATTGAGTACGCGGGCGTTCACTCCGGCGACGCCGCGATGGTGCTGCCCCCGCACACCCTCTCCAAGGAAATGACCGAGGAGATCACGCAGGCCTCCCGCGCGCTGGCCAGCGCGCTCAACGTGGTTGGCCTCATGAACGTGCAGTACGCCGTCAAGGGCGGCGAATTGTATGTGCTGGAGGTCAACCCGCGCGCCTCGCGCACGGTGCCTTTCGTCTCCAAAGTGATCGGCGTGTCGCTGGCCAAGCTGGCCGCGCGCGTGATGGCGGGCGAAAAGCTCAAGGACTTGGGCTTCACCCGCGAGATCCTGCCGGAATATTGGGCGATCAAGGAATCGGTCTTCCCCTTCGCGCGCTTTCCCGGAGCCAATATCGTGCTCTCGCCCGAAATGCGCTCGACCGGCGAAGTCATGGGCGTGGACAAAAATTTCGGCATCGCCTTCGCCAAAAGCCAGATGGCCGCGCAACCCGCGCTGGCCGACGGCGGCAAGGTTTTCCTCTCCGTCAAAGACGCCGACAAGCCCGCCGCCGTCGAGATCGGCCGCGGCCTGGCGGACTTGGGTTTTGAGATTTACTCGACCTCCGGCACCGCCAAGGCGCTCGAGCAGGCGGGCGTGAAAGTCCAAAAACTTTTCCGCATCGCCGAAGGCCGCCCCAACGCGATCGACATGCTCAAAAACGGCGAGCTCTCCATGATCATCAACACCCCCCACGGCATGATGCCGCGGCGCGACGAGAACCTCATGCGCTCGCAGGCCGTCCTGGGAAAAGTCTGCATGATCACCACCATCCCCGCCGCCAAAGCCGCCCTCCAAGGCATCCGCGCCCTGCGCGAAAAACCCCTCGAAGTGGTGCCCCTGCAAGTGTACGGCAAAATGGTTAAACAGGTTTGATGAAATGGAATGCGGGGAAAACTTTTTTGTGCAGCGAGCTATTTATAAGCGAGCGGAAGGGGCGGGTGCGTAGCGCCCGATGCGAAGCATGGCGGCGTTCAGCCGCCACCAAAAAAAGTCTTCCCCGCACCCCTTTCAAAAAACTTTCAGGACGGATGCTGCGCATCCTGAGGACGTGAGAGTGCGCATGTATGCGTGGCGCTTGTGGTATGCTTGGAAAGGTGGCCGATTTGAACCGCGGGAACGCGTGAAGATCACCGCGCCTGGTCTGTTCACCTTGGGGGGACGGGCGGCTTGTGGTCCCAGGGCATTTTTACGCGCACGGGTTCGAAGTCGGCCACGTTGGTTGCCTCGAAAATTTTTCCGGGGTTCAGGATGTTTTGGGGGTCGAGGGCGCGTTTGACGGCGTGCTGGGCGCGCACCTGCGCGGGGCTGTGTTGCCAGGCGAAATAGGGGCTTTTGGACACGCCTATGCCGTGCTCGCCTGAAATGGCGCCGCCCAAGTCTATGACGCCGCGCAGCAGTTTTTTTACGCCCTTCTCGGCGCGGGCGCGCTCGTCTTTTGAGGCGCGGTTGTACATGAAGTGCACGTGAAAATTGCCGTCGCCGGCGTGGCCGAAAACGGGGACGGGCAGGCGCGTTGTTTTTTCCAATTCGCCAATCAGTTTCACAAATTTTTCGTAGGCGGCCATCGGCAGCACGACGTCCTCGCTCAGCTTGGAGTCCCCCAAATAAAACATCGCGGGCGAGCATTGGCGGCGCACTTGCCAGAGCGCCTCGGCCTGGGTTTCGCTTTTGCTGGTTGCAAACGCGCGGGCGTGTGTGTTTGCCCACGCTTGCACGCGCTTTGCGGCGGCGGCGACTTGCGCGGGCGAGCCGTCGACTTCCACGAGCAGCAGCGCGCTTCGCGGGTATTTTTGGAAGGCGGGGCGGCCCATGAAATCCGCGGCGCACTTCACGCTCAGCTCGTCGATATATTCCAGAATCGAAAAATCCGCCCCGCTTTCGCGCAGCGGGCCGACGGCCTTGAGCGCGGCAGCATTGTTTTTAAAGGCGCACAAAAAAGTTTTGCGCATGGCCGGGCGCGACAGCAGTTTCATGACGGCCTGGGTGATGACGCCGAGCGTGCCCTCTGCGCCCACCCATAAATCGCGCATATTGTAGCCGCTGGAAAATTTGCGCAGCGGCAAGCCCCAGCGCACAAATTCGCCCGTTGGCAAAAAGCCCTCCAACGCCACAACATAGTCGCGCGTGACGCCGTACTTGGCTCCGCGCAGGCCGCCCGCGTTCGTGGAAATGCTGCCGCCTATCGTCGCGTATTTTTTGCTGGAGGGATCCGGCGGATAAAAAAGCCCCTGTTTGGCGGCGGCGTTGTCGAGCTGCTCGACCGTCACGCCCGGCTGCACGTAGGCCAGCGATTCTTTCGCGCTGATGCGCGCTTTTTTCCAATGCGACAAATCGAGCACCCAGCCGCCTTTGAGCGGCACGCTGGCACCCGTCATGGCCGAGCCGCCCCCGCGCACGGTCACGGGTACTTTATGGCGGTTGGCCAAAAGCAATGTTTGCCGGATATCCCCGTTGGTTTTGGGGCGGATGACGGCCTGCGGCATCACGGAAAAACGCGCGCTGTCGTAAGAAGCCGCGAAGCGCCCCTTTTGGGAAACGTCGATGCGCCGCGCGCCGATTTTTTTCACGAGCGCGGCGAGCGCCTTGTCGGATGGTTGCGCCATTTCACCCTTCATCAAAGACTGCGGGCTGCCCCGTGTCAAGAATGCCGCTTTTTGTGGATAAAAATGGCTCGCCCTTTCCGTCTTTTTTACAAATGCTTATAAGACACTCTCTCATTGTTTTACTAGCGTTGAAGAAAAAATCGAAACCCTCCTGGAGTATCCGCGACGCGGAGAACGTTTATGGATTCGCCCGCTGGGGCGCGGGGCATTTTTCCGTGGACGAAAAAGGCCGCCTGTGCGCTCATCCGGCCGGCGACCACCAGCAAATCTGCCTGCTGGACGTGATCGAGGAGGCCAAGAGTAAAGGCTTGCGCGCCCCGATGGTCATCCGCCTGCAAGACCTGCTGCACAGGCGCGTCAAGCAGCTTAACGAGGCGTTTATCAAGGCCACGGGCGAGGAGGATTACACGGGCAAATACCAGGGCGTCTTCCCGATCAAGGTCAACCAGATGCGCGAGGTGGTCGAGGAAATTCTCGACGCGGGCGAAGACTACAAATTCGGCCTGGAGGCCGGCAGCAAGCCCGAGCTGATGGTCGCCATGCCGCAGATCGGCCGAACGCAACTGCTCATTTGCAACGGTTACAAGGACGAGGATTACATCCGTCTGGCGCTCATGGGGCGCAAGCTCGGCAAAAAAGTCATCGTCGTGATCGAACAGCTTTCGGAGCTGGAAATGATCATCCGCCTAAGCCGCGAGACGGGCGTGGAGCCGATCATCGGCGTGCGCGTCAAGCTGCGCAGCTCCGGCGAGGGCAAGTGGGCCTCCTCCACCGGCGAGGGCGCCAAGTTCGGGCTGACCGCCGGCGAGATCATCACGGTGACAGACACCCTCAAGCGCGAGGGCATGGCCGACGCGCTCAAACTCGTGCACTTTCACATCGGCTCGCAGGTGCCCAATATTTTGACGATCAAAAAGGCCGTCGTGGAAGCCACGCGCTTTTATTGCGAGCTGGTGAAAATGGGCTTCACGATGCAGTACCTGGACGTCGGCGGCGGGCTGGGCATCGACTACGACGGCTCGCGCACCAACTACGAAAGCTCCATGAACTACTCGCTGGAGGAGTACGCGCGCGACGTGGTGGCCAACGTGAAAGTCGAGTGCGACAAGGCGGGCGTGGAGCACCCGACCATCGTCTCGGAAAGCGGGCGGGCCATCGTGGCGCCGCACTCTATCTTGGTGTTGGAGGTGCTCGACCGCATCACCAAACCCCTAAGCTCCCCGCAGGGCGCTTGCGACGAAAGCGAGCACGACGTTGTCAAAGCCCTGCGCGAGACGCTCAAAAACCCGCAGCGCCTGGCGCCGCTGGAACGCTTCCACGACGCGCAGCAGCGCAAGGAGGAAGCCCAGTCGCTTTTCACGCTGGGCTACCTCGACCTGCGCACCCGCGCGAAGGCCGAAAATCTTTTCTGGGAAATCTGCCGCGACATCAAGCGCGCCGCCGACAAAAAAGGCTACGTGCCCGACGAGCTCGACCAGCTTCAATACACGCTGGCCGAACAGTACGTGTGTAATTTCTCCGTCTTCCAGTCGCTGCTGGATCACTGGGCGCTCGACCAGCTCTTTCCCATAGCCCCCCTGCACCGGCTCAACGAAAAGCCCGTCACCGACGCCATTTTGGTGGACATCACCTGCGATTCCGACGGAAAAATCTCCGAGTTCATCGACTTGGAGGACGTGCGCAAAACCCTCCCGCTGCACCCCCTCAAAAAGAACGAGCCGTATTACCTCGGCGTCTTTTTAGTCGGCGCTTATCAGGACATCATGGGCGATTTGCACAACCTTTTTGGCCGCGTCGACGAGGCGCACGTGTTCCTTGAAGACGACGAGGAGGACGGCTTTTACTTGGAGGACACGATCAAGGGCGCGCGCATAAAAGATGCCGTGGGCATGATCCAGTGGGAGTCTTCCGACCTGATGCGCCTGATGAAAAAACAAATCGACCGCGCGACCAAGGACGACCTTGTCAAACCGCGCGAAGGCGTGCGCTTTCTCGACCTTTACGAGGACCTCATCGACGGCAGCACCTACCTGTGCCCCGTGCACAAGAAAAAGGGGAAGAAATAGTTTCAGCCGAATTTGAAAAGCGCCGGGGCGTGTTTGGCGGCATAAAATCTTCAACCGCAGCCCAAGCTTGCCCGTGGCGGGGCTTTGTTTTAGGATTGTTGGCTGTGGCAAAGAAAAACGCATCACCGGACACTCGCGGGCTCACACAGCTTGGGCGGCAGGTCAACGCGCCTTCGCGGGCGTTGGAAACCTTTCCCAACCGTTCGCAGGGGCGCGACACGGTTGTCAGCTTGCGCACGGACGAATTCACCTGCCTGTGCCCGATGACGGGGCAGCCGGACTTCGCGCGCGTGTGCGTGCAATATGTGCCGGGTAAAAAAATCGTCGAGTCCAAGTCGCTGAAACTTTATTTTTGGAGCTTTCGCAACGAGGGCGTGTTTCACGAGCGCGTCACCAATATCATTTTGGACGACCTGGTGAAGGCGCTGGCGCCCAAGTGGTGCCGCGTGACGGGGGATTTTTCCGTGCGCGGGGGCATCGGCATCAAGGTCGTGGCCGAGCACAATCCCAAAAACGCGCCGCGCGCCGATTTGCTCGTTTAAAAAAAATTCCATGTTCAGCTGCCAGAAAACATTTTTGGACATCCCGTGGGCGCACCGGCTCATCCGGCACGACGGGCCTTGCGCGCGCATCCACGGGCACAACTGGTCGATCACCCTGACCTTCGGCTGCCAGCAGCGCGACGAAAACGGCTTTGTTCTGGATTTCGACAAGATGGGCTTTGTGGACGAGTGGATCAAACAGCACCTCGACCACGCCTGCGTTTTCAGCGAGGACGACCCGCTCAAAGATGCCCTGCTGGCCGCCGCGCCCGGGGCGTTCAAACCGTACATCGTGCCCAACTGTTCGTCGGAGGGCATG
>JAKPNF010000019.1 GCA_029548565.1 Verrucomicrobiota bacterium | reverse complement strand
TTTTTTTTTTAATCGTGCCTCGGGGCGCAAGGTTTGTTAGGGTGTGTTTTCAAATTACGTTTATCGATGAAACAACGAAGCATTTTGCGCGAAGTGTCCACCTTCGGGAAGTCCCTGCACACGGGGCAGGAGGTGACGCTCTCTTTCAAGCCGGCGCCCGTCGGCCACGGTATCATTTTCCGCCGGATCGACCTGATCGGCCGGCCGGAGCTTAAGCCCACGATCGAGGCGCTCGGCGCGGATTTGGTGCGCAACACCTCGCTGGCGGCAGGGCACATCAAGCTCGAGACGATCGAGCACGTGCTGGCGGCGATCACCGGCATGGGCGTGGACAATATCGTCGTGGAGATGAACGCCAGCGAGCCGCCGATTCTGGACGGTTCATCCAAGCTCTATGTCAACTTGCTGCAGGAGGCCGAGATCGTCGAGCAGGACAAGCCGCGCGAGTATTTTGTGCTGGAGCAGCCCATCTCCGTGACCAAGGGCAACCGCTCGCTGATCGCGCTGCCGTACGACGGTTTTAAAATTTCCTGCACCAGCGCCGACGACCGCGGAATTCACACCCAGCACCTTTCGATCGACATCGAGCCGGAGACCTTCGCCGCCCAGATCGCCCCCGCGCGCACGTTCACGATTTACGAGGACATCGAGCCGCTGCTGAAAATGGGCAAAATCCAGGGCGGCAGCCTCGACTCGGCCATCGTGATCAAGGGCGACAAGATCCTTTCCAAGGAGCCCCTGCGCTTCAAGGACGAGTTTGTGCGCCACAAGATTTTGGACATCGTGGGCGACTTGACGCTCTTGGGCCGCCCGCTCAAGGCGCACATCGTCGCCGTGCGCCCGGGCCACGCGCTCAATGCCGAGCTCACGCAGGGGCTTTTTCAGGCGATGAGCGACAAGCTCTCCGGCAAAAAAATTAAAAAGCCCTCGCCGATCGTCCATGTCGACGTCACCAAGGCCGACCAGCTCGACACCCGCCAGATTTTAAACCTCCTGCCGCACCGCTACCCCTTCGTGATGATAGACCGGGTGGAAAAATTCGTCAGCAACGAGGAGCTTGTCGCCGTCAAAAACGTGACGATCAACGAAAACTATTTTCAAGGCCACTATCCCGGCCGCCCCGTGATGCCGGGGGTGCTGCAGATCGAGTGCATGGCGCAGGCCGCCGGGCTGCTCATGCTGCGCCAGGTTGACGGCGAGAACAAAATCGCGCTGTTCATGAGCGTGGACAAGGTGAAATTCCGCCAGGCCGTGCGCCCGGGCGACAAGCTGGAGATCACCGTCAAGCTCGTCAAGTCGCGCGCCGGAAAGATCGGCGTGGCGCAGGGCACCTGCCGCGTCGATGGGAAAATTGTTTCCTCCGGCGAACTAATGTTTACAATAGTGGACACGGGCGAAGAAGCCTAGTCGATCCCGCCCCCATATAAAAATTTCCTCATGGCCACCGATATTCATCCCACCGCGATCATCTGCGAGGGCGCCGAGCTGGACGACAAGGTCGTCGTGGGCCCTTACGCCTACATCGGCGCGCAGGTGCGGCTGGGAAAAGGCACGCGCATCCAACACCACGCCACCGTCGACGGGCGCACCGTCATGGGAAAAAACAACGACGTCTACCCCTATGCCTTTATCGGCGGAATGACGCAGGATTTGAAGTACACCGGCGGCGCCCCCGGCGTGCGCATCGGCGACAACAACGTCTTTCGCGAATACACCACCGTGCACGTGGCCACCAAGGCCGACGAGGACACGATCGTGGGCGACGACAACCACATCCTTGCCTACAGCCACGTCGCGCACGATTGCATCGTGGGCAACCATCTGGTGATGAGCTCGCAGTCCGCCCTGGGCGGGCACGTGATCGTGGAGGACAACGTGGTGATCGGCTGGTCGGTGGGCATCCATCAATTCTGCCGCATCGGCGCTTATGTGATGGTCGGGGCGCTCTCAAAAGTCGTGCAGGACGTCTTCCCCTACATGATCACTTTCGGCAACCCGGCGGAGGTGCGCTTCATCAACAAAGTCGGCCTTGAGCGCCACGGTTTTGGCCCGGAAGAACTCGCGCTGGCCAAGACGGTTTACCGCATCCTTTACCGCGACGGGCTTAACCGCTCGCAGGCCTTGAGCATGTTAAAGGAGCACCCCAACCGCAAGTCGCGCATCATTAAAGGTGTCTTGAAATTCGCCGAGACGGCCACGCGCGGGCTGGCTTGATCAATTGATCAATATGTGCCGCGCGCAAAGGCGGGCACACGCCAGCGTCCGTCTTCTGGACGGCCCTGTCGCACGGCGGCTCAAAATGGGGTTGACTTCTCCCGGCCGAAATTTGATGATCTACCTTTTATCGTCAAATGAAAACCACTTTAGCCAAGACCGACACGCCCAAAACCTGGTACGTCGTGGACGCCACCGACCAGACGCTCGGCCGCCTCGCTGTCAAAATCGCCAACGTTTTGCGCGGGCGCGACAAGCCGACCTACACGCCCCACATGGACGCGGGCGACTATGTCATCGTCATCAACGCCGAGAAGGTGCGCGTGACCGGCAAGAAGGAAACCGACAAGCAGTACATGAGCTACAGCGGCTGGATGGGCGGGGAAAAATACCGCTCGCTGGCCACCTACCGCGCCAAGAAGCCCGAATTTATCATCACCCACGCCGTCAAGGGCATGCTGCCCAAGAACAAATTGGCCCACCAGATGATCACCAAGCTGCGCGTTTTCCGCGGCGCCGAGCACCCGCACGCCGCCCAGAACCCCGTCCCCTTTAAAGGTTAATTTTATCAGACCATGAGCGCAAAGACCGCCACCCAGGAAGTTTATTACACCGCCGTCGGCCGCCGCAAGGCCGCCAGCGCCCGCGTCCGCATGACCCGCGGCAAAGGCGCGATCAACATCAACGGCAAGCCGATGAACGAGTACCTCTATGAGGAACAACTCGTGCGCATCGCCACGACCCCGATCACCATCGCCGAGATGACCGACCAGGTGGACGCGGAAATCCGCGTGTCCGGCGGCGGGCCCATCGGCCAGTCCGGCGCGATCGCCCTGGGCTTGGCGCGCGCGCTGCAAAAGCTCAACGGCGAGCTGCGCGCCCCCTTGAAAAAGGAGGGCATGCTCACCCGCGACGGCCGCGCCAAGGAACGCAAGAAACCCGGCCGCCCCGGCGCCCGACGCCGTTTCCAGTTCTCCAAACGCTAAAGCTCTCGAGGAATCTTTCCCAAGGCTTTTCAAAAGCCCTCCGTTTTCTCAAAAGAGCCGGAGGGCTTTTTGTTTTTTCAAAGCGGCACCCAAGCACGCCTTTTTCACTCGAAAACTTTTCATTTGCGCAAGCGGGTTTATTTTGCCTGAAGGCGTGAAGGCTGTTCTAATATAAGATTCCACCGTTCACTTCAACTTTCCACCGAACATGAGCAAGAAAATCGGCATCGTCGGGGCCTCCGGATATTCGGGGGAGGAACTCGTGCGGCTTTTGGGAAACCATCCGCACGCGCAGCTGGCTTGTGTCACCTCGCGCGCACACGCGGGCAAGACGATCGCCGAGGTGATGCCGCAACTGCGCAACACAAAGGTGGCCGGTTTAAAATTCGTCGACAGCAACGCCGCCGAACTGGCCAAGTCCGACATCGACATCTTTTTTCTGGCGCTGCCGCACGGCGTGGCCTCCGAGTACGCGTCCGCGTTTGTGAATGCGGGCAAGCAGGTTTTTGACCTAAGCGCGGACTTCCGGCTGCAATCGCCCGCAATTTACAAGGAGTTTTACGGGCAAGACCACCCTGCCCCCGCGCTGCTCAAAAACAGTGTTTACGTGATCCCGGAACTGTGCGACGACGCCTGGAAAAAATCAAAACTCATCGCCTGCCCGGGCTGTTACCCGACAAGCATCCTGATGCCGCTGATCCCGCTGCTAAAGGGAAAGGTCGTCTCGGGCAAAGGCATCGTCGTCAATTCCTGCAGCGGCGTTTCCGGCGCGGGCAAAAAACTCGCCGAAGATTACCTGTACTGCGAGCGCGACGAGAGCCTGAAAGCTTATGGGCTGCCCAAGCACCGGCACCTCTCGGAAATCGAGGAGCAGCTCTCCGCCGCGGCGGGCGAAAAAATTATCATCCAGTTTAACCCGCACCTGGCGCCCATGATGCGCGGCATCGCCACGACCATCACCGTGCCCGCATTGAAAAAAGGCAGCGAGGCGCTCTACGCGGCGTGGCAAAAAACCTATGCAGGCAAACCCTGCGTGGCGCTTTTGGATAGCGCCACACGGCCTGATACCGGCCACGTGGTGGGCACCAACCGCGTGGACATCTCCGGCGTTTACGACGAGCGCACTGGAAATTTTGTGCTCACCAGCGCCATCGACAACCTGCTCAAGGGCGCGGGCGGCCAGGCCGTCCAGCTCATGAACCTGTACTGCGGCTGGGAAGAAACCGCGGGGTTGCTTTAATCGTTTTTTTATCGAGCGATGAAACTCACCGATCAATCCGCTGGCTTAAGCGACGTCCCCGGCTTTCTGCTTTCAGGCGTAGGCTGCGACATCCGGCAAAAGGGCGACCTGAACCGTCTGGACATGGCGCTGTGCATCAGCAAAACGCCCTGCACTGCCGCGGGCGTCTTCACAACGAACGAGGTCTTTGCCGCCCCCGTGCGCCTTTGTCGTGAAATTTTGGATACAAAAAACCCCCTGCATGGCTTTGTCGCCAATAGCGGCAACGCCAATGCCTGCACGGGCAAGCAGGGCTTGCAAAACGCGCGCAAGATGAGCGAGCTGGCCTGCGCCGCCGCAGGACTTGAGAAAAATTCCCTGTTTGTCGCCTCCACGGGGCGCATCGGCCGCCAGTTGCCGATGGGCAATATCGAAAAAGGTATCGCCGACGCCGCGAAAAATTTGGGAAATTCCCAAAGCCACGGCAACGCCGCCGCCAACGCGATTTTAACGTCTGACACGCACCAAAAAACCGTCACCGTTTCCTTTGAGACGCAGGCGGGCAAGACCGTCACGCTCGCGGGCATGGCCAAAGGCGCGGGCATGATAGAGCCCCACATGGCGACCATGCTGTGCTTTATCGCGACCGACGCGGTTATCGAACAGTCGCTCTTGCAAGCCATGCTCAAACGCTGCGCAGATCGCTCCTTCAACTGTATCAGCGTCGACGGCGACATGAGCACCAACGACAGCGTTGTTGTTTTGGCCAACGGCCACAGCGGTGAAAAAATAGAAAAAGATTCCCCCGACGCCACGCAGTTTGAAAACGCCCTGTACGCCGTGTGCGACAACCTCGCCGAAAAAATCGTCGGCGACGGCGAGAAAATTTCAAAGATCGTCGAGGTAAAAGTCGGCGGCGCGCGCGACAACGCAGCGGCGGAAAAAATCGCGCGCGCTATCGGCAACTCGCTGCTTGTAAAATCCTCGTGGGCGGGCGAAGACCCCAACTGGGGCCGCCTGGCCGACGCCGCGGGCTACGCGCGCGCGGGGCTTGACCAGGACAAGCTCGACATCGACTACGACAACGTGCCCGTTTTGCGCGGCGGCTGCCCCGTCGATGAAAACCTTTCGCAATGGAAGCAGATCGTCAAAAAGCGCCGCTTCTCGATCCTCGTGAACCTAAATGTGGGAGCTGGCGAATTCCGCCTGCTGTCCACCGACTTGACCGAAGCCTACGTCACCTTCAACAAAAGCGAATGATGGAACACTCATCCTTGGACATCACCGCCAAGGCAAGCGTGCTTGTGGAGGCGCTGCCGTACATCCGCCGTTTTCGCGGCTCAACCTTCGTGGTTAAGTACGGGGGTTCCTTCATGGACGACCCCAACCCGCAAACGCGCGTCAACGTGGCCACCGACATCGCCTTCTTGGCGGCGGTGGGCATTCAGGTGGTAGTAGTGCACGGCGGCGGCAAGGCGATCACGCGGGCGATGGCCGAGAGCGGCGCCGAACCCGTTTGGAAAAACGGCCTGCGCGTGACCGACGAGGCCACGATGAAGATTGTCGAGAAAACGCTCAACGAACAAATCAACGCGGAAATTTGCGAGCTGGTGGCCGAGTGCGGCGGCAATCCCAAGGGCATGCACGGCAACCAAATCTTTTTGTGCAAACCCGCCCAGTCGAAGGACGAAAACGGCGAGCCCATCGACCTGGGCTACGTGGGCGAGGTGACCAACGTCAAAACCAAGCTGATTAAAAAAGCGCTGGCCGACGGTTTTATTCCCATCATTTCTCCGATCGCTTTGGGCGAGGACGAGCACCCTTACAACACCAACGCCGATGTGGCCGCCGCCGCCGTGGCTGCGAGCTTGCGCGCCCGCCGCCTCGTGTTTTTGGGCGACGTGCCCGGTCTTTTGGCCGACCCGAAAAATCCGGAGAGCCTCATCTCTTCGCTGCACGTTTCCAAAGTGCCCAAGCTCAAACAAAGCGGCGTCATCGGCGCGGGCATGCTGCCGAAAGTCGACAGCGCGGTCAAGGCGCTCTACGAGGGCGTGCGGCGCGTGCACTTTATTGACGGGCGCCTGACGCATTCGCTGCTGCTGGAAATTTTCACCGACAAGGGCATCGGCACAGAGATAGTAAATATCTAGTTTTTTTCGGCCATGGCAAAAAACACCCAGTCTCTCTACGAAAAGTACATCATCGGCAATTACGGTGTCGCGCCGCTGACGCTTGTGCGCGGCAAGGGTCGCCGCGTGTGGGACGACAAGGGCAAACGCTACCTCGATTTTTGCTCCGGCATCGCCGTGAATTCGCTGGGGGTGGCCCATCCCGCGTGGGTCAAGTCCGTCAGCGCGCAGGCCAAACTCTTGGCGCACGCATCCAACCTCTTTCGCAACGAGCCGCAGGCGGCGCTGGCCAAGACCTTCGTCGACATGATGGGCGTGGCGGGCGCGAAGATGTTTTTTTGCAACTCCGGCACCGAGGCCAACGAGGCGCTGATAAAACTCGCGCGGCTGTACGGCATGAAAAAAGCGGGCGGCAAGGAAGGGAAGATTTTTAAAATTGTCTGCGCCGAGAACGCCTTTCACGGCCGCACGTTCGGCTCGATGGCGGCCACGCCGCAGAAAAAAATCCAGCACGGCTTCGCGCCGCAGTTGAAAGGCTTTTCATTTGGAAAATTCAACGATTTGAAATCGTTTGAAAAGCTCGTCGACAAAGACACCGCCGCCGTGCTCGTGGAACCCGTGCAGGGCGAAAGTGGCGTCACACCCGCGACGGCCGAATTTTTAAAAGGATTACGCAAACTCTGCGACAAAAAGAAAATCCTTTTCATGCTCGACGAGATCCAGTGCGGCATCGCCCGCTCGGGCACGCTGCTGGCCTGCCAGCAATCCGGCATTGTGCCGGACGCCGTCTCGCTGGCCAAGGGGCTGGGCGGCGGCTTTCCCATCGGCGCCATCTGGGTGCGCGCGCCCTACACGGACTTGCTCCAGCCCGGCATGCACGGCACCACCTTTGGCGGCAACCCGCTGGCCTGCGCCGCGGGGCTGGCCGTGCTGGAAACAATCAAGGCCGAGGACCTTTTGGCCAACGTCAAGGACATATCCAAACATTTGATACGCAAGCTGACAGCCGTCAAGAAAGAGTTCCCCGCCCTCGTCAAGGAGGTGCGCGGCCTGGGGCTCATGATCGGTATCGGGTTGGCCAAAGAAACCGCGCCCGTCATCGCCGCCTTGCGCGCGCAGGGGCTGCTGGTCGCCGGCGCAGGCAACCACACCATCCGCTTCCTGCCCGCGCTCAACGTGACCAAGGCCGAGTGCGACGAGGCCATCTGCATGCTCAAAAAGGCGCTCGATTCCCTTTCACAATAAACAAAACCATTTTTATTCTGCCAAAAATTTCATGAGACACTTTTTAAAAGAGACCGATTTTTCCCGCGCCGAGATGGCCGCCATTTTCAAAAGCGCGGCCGCCCTCAAAAAAGGCCGCGCTTCCAAACGCGTGCCCAAACCGCTCAGCGAGCAGTCCTGGGGTCTCATCTTTTTCAAAAAGAGCACCCGCACCCGCGTCTCCTTCCAAGTGGGCGTGTGGGAACTGGGCGGCCACCCGCTCGTGCTCAATGCCGATGACCTGCAACTGACCCGCGGCGAGACAGAGGCCGACACCGCGCGCGTGCTTTCGCGCTTTTTGCACGGGGTGGTCATCCGTTCGTTCGGGCACGAGACGCTGGAGACCTTTGTCAAGGAAGGCAGCGTGCCCGTCGTCAACGCGCTGAGCGACTTTTTGCACCCCTGTCAGAGCTACACCGACTTGTTCACCATGGCCGAGCGCTGGGCGAAAAAGGGGGGAGACCTCATGGGCTCGCTCAAAGGCAAGACCCTCGCCTTCTTCGGCGACACCGCCTGCAACATGGCCAACTCGCTGGCGCTGGCCGGCGCCTACGCGGGCATGAAGGTCGTCCTGTGCGGCCCCAAAGGTTTTGAACCGACAAAAAAATTCACCGACTTGCTAAAAAGTTACAAACTCGAAAAGCAAGTGCGCTTCACCACCGACCCCGCCGACGCCGCAAAGGGCGCCGACGTGTTGTACACCGATGTGTGGGTCTCCATGGGCATGGAGGGCGACGAAAAGCGCCGCATCAAACAGATGAGGCCGTATACCGTCACGAAAAAACTGTTGGACATCGCGGGTAAAAACGCCCTGTTCATGCACTGCCTGCCCGCCCACGCGGGGCTGGAAGTGACGCAGCAAGTGCTGGACGACAAGCGCTCCATCGTCTACGACCAGGCCGAAAACCGCCTGCACACGCAGAAGGCGATTCTCTCCGCGCTGGCCGCCTGCAACAAAAAGGCCAAACGCAAATAGCGTTGAGTTTCCCCGTTCATTTTTCGCACAATTAAAAAACCATCATCATGAAAGTAGCACTTGCCTATTCCGGCGGACTGGACACGTCCGTCATCGTCAAATGGATCAAAGAGACGTATAACTGCGAGGTCGTCACCTTCGCGGCCGATGTCGGCCAGCAGGAGGAACTCAAGGGTCTCAACAAAAAAGCGCTGGCAACGGGCGCGAGCAAGCACTACACGGTCGACTTGGTCGAGGAATTCGCCCGCGACTTCATCTACCCGATGATACGCGCCAACGCCCTGTACGAAAACCAGTATTACCTCGGCACCTCGATCGCCCGCCCGCTGATCGCCAAGGCGCAGATCGAGATCGCCAAAAAGGAAAAGGCCACCCACGTCGCGCACGGGGCCACCGGCAAAGGCAACGACCAGTGCCGCTTCGAGCTGACCTACGCCGCGCTTTCGCCCGACACCAAGATAATATCCCCCTGGCGCATGGAGCAGTTCCGCAAGGAATTCCCCGGCCGCTCGGAGATGATTGCCTACTGCAAAAAGCACAAGATCCCCGTGGAGGCCTCGCTCAAAAAGCCCTACTCCATGGACCGCAATTTGCTGCACATCTCCTACGAGGCCGGCATTCTGGAGGACCCGAATTTTGACCCGACCTTCCCCGCCAACAAGGCGATGTTCAAAACCACCGTCGCCCCCGAGGACGCCCCCAACAAGGCCGAATACGTGAACCTCGAATTCGTCAAGGGCGACTGCGTGGCCGTCAACGGCAAAAAGATGACGCCCGCCCAGGTCGTCAAGACTTTGAACAAGCTCGGCGGCAAGCACGGCATCGGCCGCGTCGACCTCGTGGAAAACCGTTTCGTCGGCATGAAAAGCCGCGGCGTGTACGAGACGCCCGGGGGCACCATCCTCATGCACGCCCACCGCCAGATCGAGTCGCTCACCCTCGACCGCGACTTGGAGCACCTGCGCGATTCGCTGATTCCCAAATACGCCGAGCTGGTCTACTACGGCTTCTGGTACGCCCCCGAACGCGAGGCCCTGCAAGCCTTTATCGACAAGAGCCAGGACTGCGTCACCGGCACCGTGCGCCTGAAACTTTACAAGGGCAACATCATCACCGTGGGCCGTAAATCCCCCTACTCCATGTACGACGCCAATATCGCCAGCATGGAAGGCGTCTCCAGCTCCTACAACCAGGACGACGCCACCGGCTTCATCCGCCTGCAAGCCCTGCGCCTGCGCGCCCGCGCCAAAATGCAAAAAGGCGCGCAGATCGCAAGTAAAAGTAAAATGAAATTGGATTAAGGGGGATGGAAGTTGAGATGCGGGGGAAAGCCCTTTTTTTTCAAAAAAGGGCTTTCCCCCGCGCCCCCTTTCCCAAAAAACTTTTAATGTGGATGCTGCGCATCCGGTGTGCGGTGGGCTAATTTTGAACTTTTTATTTTGTCTAATTCTCAAACAGATTCTGGCGTGAAATTGCACGCCTGCTTCGAGCAGTCGCGGCGCGTTTATTTGGAAGGTGGGCGACCTGACCTGAAAGTGAGCGCGCGCGAGGTGCTTTTGTCGCCCACTCGCCGTGCGGACGGCAGTTGCGCGCCTAATGACGGGGTGCTGGTGTATGACACTTCCGGCGCATGGGGCGATCCGGCCTTTGACCAAAACAGCAATGGCATTCCGCGTGTAAGGGAAAATTGGATACACGAGCGCGGGGACACCGAGAAAACGCCCTCGGGCGCGCTCACGGGCAAGCCCGGCAAGCGGCCCACCCAGTTGGCCTACGCGCGCGCGGGCATTATCACGCCCGAGATGGAATATGCCGCCTTGCGCGAGTCCATGCGCGCGCAAGCGCAGGAGAACGCCGCGCGGCTGCCGCACACCCACCATCTCTTTCAGCACGCGGGCGACGGGCGCGGCGCTATCATCCCGCGCCAGATCACGCCGGAGTTCGTGCGCGCGCAAATCGCAAGCGGGCGAGCCATCCTGCCCGCCAACATCAACCACCCCGAGGCCGAGCCCATGCTCATCGGCCGCTCGTTTTTAGTGAAGGTCAACGCCAACATCGGCAACAGCGCGCTCGGGTCGGACACCGCCAAGGAACTTGAAAAGCTGCGCTGGTCGGTCAAGTGGGGCGCGGACACGCTGATGGATTTGTCCACCGGCCCCGACATCCGAAAAACGCGCGAGCTGATCTTGCGCAACTGCCCCGTGCCCGTGGGCACCGTGCCGATTTACGAGGCGCTCGAACGCGTGGACGGCAAGGCGGAGGAACTCTCGTGGGAGCTGTTCAAACAGGTGCTCATCGAGCAGGCGCAGCAGGGCGTCGATTATTTCACCATCCACGCCTGCGTGAAAAAGGACTTTTTGCCGCTGGCCGCCAAGCGGCTCACAGGCATCGTCTCGCGCGGGGGTGCCATCATGGCCAAATGGATGACCGCGCACAAAAGCGAAAACTTTTTGTGGAAACACTGGGACGAATTGTGCGAAATTTGCGCCACCTACGACGCCGCCTTTTCGATCGGCGACGGCCTACGCCCCGGCAGCGTGGCCGACGCCAATGACGCCGCCCAGTTCGCCGAATTGAAAGCCCAGGGCGAGCTTGTGAAACGCGCGTGGGCTTTTGACGTGCAGACCATGTGCGAAGGCCCCGGCCATGTGCCGCTGCACATGATCGAGAAAAACATGGAGCACCAGCTCTCCTGGTGCCACGAGGCGCCCTTTTACACGCTGGGCCCCGTGACGACCGACATCGCGCCGGGATACGACCATATCTCCAGCGCGATCGGCGCTGCCACCATAGGCTGGCACGGCACCGCAATGCTGTGCTACGTCACACCCAAAGAACACCTCGGCCTGCCCGAACGCGAGGATGTGCGCACGGGCGTTGTCACCTACAAGCTGGCAGCCCACGTGGCCGACCTGGCCAAAGGCCACCCGGCAGCGCAAGCGCGCGACAACGCGCTGTCCAAAGCTCGCTACGAATTTCGCTGGGCAGACCAATTCGCCCTGAGCCTCGACCCCGAACGCGCGCGCGAATACCACGGCCAGACCCTCCCGCAAGACAGCTCGCTGAGCGCCCCTTTCTGCTCGATGTGCGGCCCCAAATTTTGCTCCATGCGCCTGAGCGCGAGCACCCTTGGCAAAACAGATTGAATCGTGCGCGCCGTTCGCGCATCATAGGATTGTTTTACCGGTCACTTGCTCTTGCCATGAAAAAACACCTGCTCACACTGGGGATTTTTCTCGCCGCCGCTTGCCTGCGCGCCGAAACGGTCGAGGTCTATGCGCACTTGCGCCTTGGGCCCGTCAAGCCGATGGTGCCCAAGGTCGTGAAACTGCAGCAGCAGGCCGTCCCCTTTCCCGGAGCCACGCGCTATGTGCACGAAGCGTTCGCGCAACTGGGCTACCCCAAATTCATGGGGCTGGACAGCTCGGCGGGGCCGCAGTGCTTCGCACTCTCAAAAAAGGGGCGTATGCTGGCGGTGTTCGTCGCCTTTAAATACGCGCCCGAGGCCGTGCCCGAGCCGGACACGCACAGCGTCAAAAGCGGTCAGTGGTTCATGCGCCTTTTGCGCGAGGTGCAGCCGCTCTCGCAAGACGAGCGCGACGAGCTTTTGCGATTCGCCGCGCGGCTGACGCCCATGCTCAACCGCCCCGCCGAGGGCGAGGCCGCCCTGCGCCTGTATCCTCCCGGCATCCGCGGGGAAATCGCGCGCGCCAAGCAGGCCTTTGAGGGCACGGCCTCCGCGCAGATGACGCAGTTGCTCGACACGCTGGCCGTGCGGCTGGCCACGCTGCAATACGTGGATCTCTCGCTGAGCCTCAAGGAAACCGCCTTGCTGCTGACCTGCAAATTTCAAGCGCGCGAGCACTCGCGCCTCGGCCTGTTTTTTAGTCAGAAAAAAGCGACCGAGGTGCCGCAGGCCGCTTTTTTGAGCGGCACGGATTACTCCGTGGGCATCATCCTGCGCAACGACATTTCCTTTAACGGCGAACTGTGGGACTTGCTGCTGGAATCGCTGCGCGGCATCTATTCGCGCGAGCAGGTGGCGGCGATTGAGCAGGGCATCGGCGCGCTGTCGCAAAAGGCGACGGCCTTCGGCCCCGCGCAGGCGCTGATTTTTTCAGCCTCGGACCTTCAAGGCACGCAACGCCAGAGCATCCAGTCCTTCACCGGAACGTTGGACGAGGCGCTGGATTGCACGCGCGCGGCGTGGGAGCTTTCCCAACGCTTTGATACGTTGAAAATCGCGCAAAGCACGCTGTCGCTCACCCGCCAAAACACGGGCGCACAGCTTGTCTTGACGGCGACGTCCTCCCAACAGACACCCACCGCCGAAAGTTTGAAAATATTCCAAACGCTGCACGCCCAAAACCCGCAGGTCGACCCGAAGGATGTTTTGGAATTTGAAACCACAACCCAGACCCTCATCAGCACTTCTTATATAGACGCTACCGGCGACTACCTGCTGGAAGCACCCACGCCGCAGCTCCTGCAGACGGTCAAAGACGCGCTGCAAAAAAGCACGCCCAAGACGCCCTCGCTGGCCGATTTCACAGGCACTAGTTTGCCCGAGGACACGCTGGCCAAAGGCATCGTCCACCTGCCGCAATTCGCGCAGGAAATAGACATGGCGATCGGCGGGGGCGAGCCTTCACCCGTCGGCTTCGCCTTGAGCGCTCTGGACGCGCAAAACTTGCCGCCGGCCACCTTTCAGGTAAAAAACGGTGACGAGGCGCTTTATCTGCAAGCCAGCCTTCCGGTTGAAACCCTCTCGCGCATCACCCAGACGCTCATGCTCTCGCTGCTGATGGGCGGGGGGCAATAACCTTTAAACCCGCCCTTAAAATGGACAGCCCGCCCGTATCGTTAACCCAACAGCTCGCGCATATTCTCAACACGCTGCAAACGCGCCCGAGCTGGGACGATTATTTTATGGCGACCGCCCTGTTGATCGCCTCGCGCTCGCCGTGCGAGCGGCTGCACGTGGGCTGCGTGCTCGTCTCGCAAGGCAGGGACAAAAACCGCATCATCGCGGCGGGCTACAACGGTTTTTTACCCGGCCTGCCGCACGACTCGCGCGTGCGCGACGGCCACGAACAACTGACAGTGCACGCCGAGCAAAACGCCGTGGCCGACGCCGCGCGCCGCGGCGTGTCGGTCGCAGGGTCGCTTGTTTATTTGACGCATTACCCCTGTATCGGCTGCGCGAAAATCCTGATC
>JAKPNF010000129.1 GCA_029548565.1 Verrucomicrobiota bacterium | reverse complement strand
CCCCCATTTTGACGGGATGCGTCAGACATGGCATTACGGATCGTTACGGGGGTGATTTTTCTTGCGGTACGTGGCATAAGGTTTTTAAGAATCCTGCGGAGCGCGAAAACTCCATTAAGTACTTATTTAAACGCAAAAGGAAAACCTTGTAAATGCTATTTTACGAAGCGGCAAAGGCTTGTGCGTTTGCCTTTTTAAATTGCGGGCACGCCAGCCGCTTCGCTATGGTGGTCTTAATATAGATTGATTTTTGGTTCATGGGCATTTTTTCAAAAAAACAGCAAAAGAAAATCAGCCGCAATCCCCTGAAAAAGGCGGTGGCGGTGGGGCAGCGGCATTCGCCGACCCGGCCGCTTATCGGGGCGGTGCTGATGCTGGTGTCGGCGCTGATGCTCATCGCAGTGGTGGCGTACACGCCCGCGCAGGACACGTTTTTCCCGTCGTTGCAGGTGGAGCAGACCACGGCGATGACCGCGCGCAACCCCATCGGCATTTTGGGGGCGAGCGTGGCGCTGGTTTGTTTGCAGTTGATCGGCTACGCATGGGTGCTGCTGCCTTCCTTCGGCATTTTGGCGGGCGTTTTGTGCTTCGCGAAAAAAGCGTACTGCCTGAGCGTGACGAAATTTTTGTTCATGGGGCTTTGCCTGCTGTCGGGCGCCGGGCTACTCGGCCAAGTGCAACTGCTGGCCGCGCATGAAAACACCGCCTTTGTCCCCTATGGGTTCGGCGGGCAGATCGGCGCGTTTTTGTCCGGAAAATTTCTTGACCCCCTGGCGGGCAACGTCGGGGCGCTGCTGATTTTGGCGGTGCTCTATGTGGTGAGTTTTGTGCTGGTGTTCATCCCCAATCCGGCCGAGTCGTTCGAGCGCTGGCTGCTGGGCATCTGGCAGGCAATCGTGCAATGGTGGGTTAACCGCCGCGAGCGCCGCCGCGCCGCCCGCGAGGCAAAAGCAATCGCAAAAGCGCAGCGCAAGGCCGCCCTTGAAGCCGAGCGCGAGCGATTGGAGGAAGAAAAACGCCTGGCGCAGGAACAGGCGCGCCTTGAGGCCGAGCAAGCCGCCGCCCGCAAAAAGGAAGAAGACGAGGCGATCGAACGCTCCGCCGAACAACAGGCGCAAGCCGCCCGCATCGCGCGCGAGGCGCAGCAAGCCGCCAAGGCCGCCCAACAGCGCGCGCAGTCGGCCACGACCTTCGAGCGCTTTGGCCAAAACGACGACGGCGTCAGCGCGCTGACCATGCAAACGCCCGAGCCGAAGGCCGAAAAGCCGAAAGCCGACCTTAAAAAAGAACTCGCCCCCACGGAGCCTGTTTTCACAAAAACGCCCGCGAAGGCCGCCGACAAATCACAAGGCCAAGGGCTCAAAATCATCGAACAGGAAAAAGTGGAGAAGGCCGCGCTCAAGCAACCCGTTCGCCGCGGCTCGTACCGTTTCCCGCCGCTGGATTTGCTGGCTCCGCAGGCTTCCGAGGACAAATTCCCTCAGGAAGACCACGAGGCGCGCATGGACGCCGTGGTGCAAAAACTCGCGCAGTTTAATTTGAAAGTGTTTCCGGCGGAGGTGCAGACAGGCCCCATCATCACGCGCTACGAGGTGCAGCCGGCCGAGGGCGTGCGCGTCAGCCGCATCGCCAATTTGGACAAGGACCTCGCGCTCGGGTTAAAGGCGATGGGCGTGCGCATTCTGGCGCCCGTGCCCGGCAAGGGCACCGTCGGCATCGAGGTGCCCAACACCGTCGCGCGCCCCGTGGGTTTGCGCGAGATCATAGAGTCGAAAGCCTGGAGCGAGTCGAAGGCGGAGATCCCCGTCGTCCTGGGCAAAGACGTCACGGGCAGGCCCATCGTGCAGGACTTGGCGAAAATGCCGCACGCCCTCGTGGCCGGCGGCACCGGCTCGGGCAAAAGCGTGTGCGTCAACTCCATCATCGCCTCGCTCATGTACCACAGCACGCCGGAGGACATCCGCTTCATCATGGTAGATCCCAAGGTCGTGGAAATGCAGGTGTACAACAGCCTGCCGCACATGCTCATCCCCGTGGTCACCGACCCGCACAAGGTGCCGGGAGCCTTAAAATATCTGGTCAAGGAAATGGAACGGCGCTACCGCCTGTTCGCCAAGCAAAACGTGCGCAACCTCGTGGGCTTTAACGCGAAAATCGAAAAAAATATCGAGAAGCAAAAGCAGGCCGAGGAATTGGACGCCAGCATGACGGCCGAGGAACGCACCGCCATCGCCGAGGCCACGCGCCAGCAGGACGAGGACGACGAATTGCCCAAGGAAAAGCTGCCCTACATCGTCCTGATTGTCGACGAGCTGGCCGACCTCATGATGACCGCCCCGGGCGAGATCGAGCCGGGCATCGCCCGCCTGACCGCCAAGGCGCGCGCGGCAGGCATCCACCTGATCGTGGCCACGCAGCGCCCGAGCGTCAACGTGGTCACCGGCGTCATCAAGGCGAACCTGCCCTGCCGCATCGCCTTCAAGGTGGCTTCCAACACCGACAGCCGCACCATCCTCGACAGCCCGGGCGCCGAAGTGCTTTTGGGCAGGGGCGACATGCTTTTCATTCCGCCGGGCACTTCCGAGCTGGTGCGCGCCCAGGGCGCCTTCATTGGCGACGAGGAACTCAACGGGCTGGTTGACTATTTAAAAGAGCACAACGGCCCGCCCGAGTACGCCAGTTCCGTTCAGGAGGAAATCGACAAAGCCAACGCCGAAGACGAGGACGGCTCCGATGCCGACGACGGCAACGACGACCTGGAAACCCGCGCCCTGCGCGCCTTGCGCGAACAGCAGGCCGCCGGAAAAAACCTTTCCATCTCCTGGCTGCAACGCCGCCTCTCGCTTGGTTACAACCGCGCCGCGCGCATGTTCGAGGACTTTGAAGACCGCGGCCTGATCCGCACCAACTCGGAAGGCAAAAAGGAATTGGCGGACGACGATTTTGAAGACTGAAATGCCCTCACGCCGAAAACCCGCGCTTTAAAAAAGCAAAAACCGCCCTCTTGCAAGAGCGGTTTAAGCACAACAACCAACCACAAACTAATATGATTAGAAAGTGGCGCACTTTTTCAAAGCAGCCATGCCTGATTGCCTCAAGAAGGTGCATTAGTTAAGACCCCGCTTGCTCCCCTTTCGTTCACTTTTTCTGAAAATTTTTTAAAATTTCCATAACCTGCTTTACATAAGCGAATTAAAAATGAGAATAACCGGCGGAAAAGCGCGGGGAATCCCCCTGAAAGTCACAAGCAAGGGCGAAATCCGCCCCGCCACGGACTATTTGCGCGAGGCCGTCTTCTCCTCCCTAGGCCCCCGCGTAACAGGCGCACGGGTGCTCGATGTGTTCGCCGGCACGGGAGCCTACGGACTGGAGGCGCTCAGCCGCGGCGCCACCCACGCCACCTGGGTGGAAAAAAACCGCGCCGCCGCCGCCGCGCTCGAACTCAACCGCGCAGCCACCGCCAAGTCGATGGGCGCGACCGACCCGCTCAGCTTGGGCGAGATTCGCATAGCTGATATTTTTTCCTGGCAAAGCACGCAGCCGCAGGGCTACGACTTCATCTTCGCCGACCCGCCCTACGCCCTCCTGGACACCGACGGCGAAAAATTGCTCCAGCGCCTGCTGCCGTGGCTCGCCCCCGGCGGCCTGCTAATCCTCGAAGCCCCCGGCGAATTCGAGCCGCAAACCCATACCCCCATAAAACGCCTAGGCAAAGGCCCCCGCCAACCCTGCGCGCTTTTTTTCGAGGCGTGATTGAACCAGCGGGGTGCGGATAGGAAAGAGCACCTGAGAGGGCTGGCGGAGACGAAGAGAGCTGACGAACATTCGCTTTGTTATTCAGCCACGAGCCTGGGAACGCTTTGCACCTGCAGGGGACTAGTCCCCTGCACCCCTTTACGGAGCTGGCATATACAATAAACATCACGCTTCCAAAATAACCTCACGCCCATCCGCCAGCTCCTTCTAAAAAAATACTGCACTATGGCCATTTTTGCTCCGTGCAGCGTTCCCGCAAGTGAAAATCCTTCAGGGCGGATTTTTCCGCAGGATAGATGGGGGGCTGCACTAGTTTGCTGCTCCCCATCGTAAGACAAGGCAAAATTCGCCCTGAAGCATTTTCACCGCGGGAACGGAAGAATAGACCAACGGGATATTCTTTCGGGTGGTCAATAGCAGGGCACGTCGCCCCAATGCCGCCCCGTCCAGCGCCAGCTCCCTAAAAATCACTCAGCGCGCAGCGCACACATTTCTTTGCGCACTTAAAGAGCTTTTTCGCCCTTTTGCAGGAAGTCTATGTTCAGCGGCACGATGATTTTTTTGCCGTTGCGGGCGACTAGGCGGATGTGGTTGGCGTCCACGCGTTCGATGGTTTTCACCTCGTCAAAGGATTTGGGCGCGGCGGCCACGCCGATAATGTAGCGCACGGCCGTCGGTTTTTTTGAGGAGAATTTCAGGGCGGTGGGAATGCCTTTTTTCTTGAGGGCGTTGGCGCCGATCGATTCGGCCCAGCCGTCGGCGAAATAGGATGTGGTGTCCTCCAGGCCGATGCGGTCGGTGTGTCGCCCGTTCCACGGTGCGTAGTGGCGCCCGCCGTTGGTGATCCACTGCGCGGAGCTGCCGAGCGTTTTCGGGTCTTTGAGTGCGTAGTAAATCCAACCCTCCTTTTGCACGACTGCCGCCTGCCAGGCAAAGGGCTTTTTTCGGTCGTTGACCATGATGACAAGGTCCTCAAAACCACGGCGGGCGGGATAAACGGACAAGTCCGCCGTGCCGCCGCACACGGTCTTCACTTTTTTGAGCGAGGTGAAGCTGCTGCCGTGTTGCAGGGCGCTGTAGCCCTTGTTGGCCGGGTTTTCAAAGGGTTGAGGATTGACGTAGCCGACCGTGAACGGCCCCGCGCTCAAGCGTGCCGACTTGCCGGAAAAATCCAGCGTGGGGTGGTGGCCGACCGGCAGCTCAGCGTCCACACCGCTGACGAGGTGTTCCTGATAGACGGCGGTTTGTCCCTTGCGCAGATACAGGCGTTTGTCCACGCGCGCCTTTTTGCCGAAGGGTTGCTTTTGCCAAAGATGGATATAGGCGCCCTTGTCGCAGGTTTTGGCGTCGACAAAAGTCCATGGGGCGTTGGCGGTGTCGCCGTGGCAATTGAGCTTGAGTTTTTTGACCGGCGTGGCGTTGCCGCCGAAAGGCAGGCAGAAGAAATCCCCGCGCAAAACGTGCAGCAGCGGGTCGATCCCTGCGGGCAGTTTTTCGGCGTGCCACGGGGCGATGGAAAACGGTTGCCCCTTTTTTTTGCCGAGCTTGAAAATGACGGGAGCCAGATGCCCGCCCAGTTGTGTGAGCGCCAGTTCGACGTCCGGTGTTTTTAGCTCGTACGAATCCTGTCCATAGATTTTTTTTGTCTTCATAATGCGTTAGGGTGTTTTGGGAGGGGGACAATGATTGTGATAACAGCTTTTCACCCAAAAGAAAAGCCCGAGGAGCGTTTCGGCGGACAGCCTGTTAACAAAAAAGCACCCGCCAATCAAATGGCGGGCGCTTGAAATGAAATTAGAGCGCGAAAAATGAATTTTTACTTTCTGCGCCGGGCGGCGACACACAGTCCCAGCAGTCCTGCGAGCATGGCGGTGCAGGCGGGTTCGGGAATGACATTGACGTGCAAAAACAGGCTGTTGCCGACCCACTGTGTGTAGGCGCTGCCTTCTGCGCCGGTGATGCCGATGATGTCCCACACGATATTCTTGATGTCTTGGCTGACGTCCTGGGTCACTTCCAGCAGCAAAAAGGATGTGTCGAGCGGGTCGCTGATGTTGTTCAGGTCGATGATGAAGGTGCCCGCGGCGTCAAGGACAAGGCTGTTGGCGCTCAGCAGCGCCTCACTGGAATTCGGGAGATTTGCCGAATCAATCGCAAAGGTGAGCTTGCCATGCTGGCTGACGCCCAGTTGCCCGCCAACGGTTGTCCGCCCGCCGGAAATATAAAGTTCCCCGTTGCCGCTGACGCCCAAGCTTAGCGTGCTGCCCAGCGACACGGTGCCGCCCGTGACCTTGAACAGCGCATTTTGGGCGCTGTTGAGCGACACGGCCGAGCTGGAGGAAAACGCGCCGCCGTTGATCTCGATCTGGCCGTTGCCCTGCCCAAACTGAACGCCCACCGTTTTAAAGGAGCCGCTGTTGACCACAAGCTTGCCGGTTCCCGTCGCGCTGCTGAGGCTCAGGAAGGTGACCGAAATGGTGCCGCCGTTCATCGTGACCGAGCCGGTGGCCGCGGCGCTGTAGCCGATGTTCAGGCTAAACAGCGAAAGCGTGCCGTTGTTGACAGTCACTTTGCCGGCGCCGCCCAGACTGGAGGAAACGGTCAGCGTCGAGCCTCTCACATAATTGTTCGATTCCATGACAAGGTGGCCACTGGCGCCGCTGGCGCTGCCCACGGTGATGGAGCTGAACGAGGCGCCGCTGGTGCTGCTGAAAGTCAGGGTGCTCGAAGCGCCGGAGTTGCCCACAATCAGGCTCTTGCCGGACATCGAGGCGCTGTTGTTGAGCGCCAGCGTGCCGTTGCCGACTCCGCCCATTTGCAAGGTGTCGCAGGTGATGGTGTGCGTGCCCGAAACCGTCAAGGCGCCGTTGGCGTTTTGGCCGATGGCGATGGTCGCCGTGTCGAACAGCTCGCCCGAAGTTGGCGGCGTGGGCGTGACGTCTCCTTCGTAGGCAAACTGCGCCGACAATGCCGTGGCGCACAGCAGGGTGGATCCAAGAAGAAAGGATGCCTTAAACACTCGTAGGGATTTTGACATGGCGAGATACTTTTAAACGGTTCAATTCACAATGCCGACAACGCGAACGCGGCTGCTTAAAATTTGAAGCCGGCATTCACGGGTGCCGAAAAGCAATAGGTACAGTCGTTTGATCATTGACTGTTTCCCCGTCAATGACAAGAGAAAATCCTCTCGTTCAAGCCGAAAAAAGAGGCGCTCCGCACCTAAGCGAAACGCCCCTAACACAACAAATTTTTGTCGGAGTTATTCTTTTTCGTCTTCTGATTCGCCCAGGGTGGTGCCGCCGCGTACGGTCACTTTTTCCATGATGAGCTTGGTCAGCTCATTGGCGATTTTCGGGTTGTCCTTCAGGTACTGCTTGGCGGCTTCGCGGCCTTG
>JAKPNF010000121.1 GCA_029548565.1 Verrucomicrobiota bacterium | reverse complement strand
TTGTGTTTCAAAGTTTTAATTTGCTCTCGCGCACCAGCGCGTTGGAGAACGTCATCATGCCGCTGGGGTACACGGCCGGGCACCTTTCGGAAAAGCAAATGCTTTCGATGGGCAAGGAGATGCTCGATCGCGTGGGGCTGGCCGACCGCATGGACCACGAGCCCTCGCAGCTTTCCGGCGGGCAGCAGCAGCGTGTGGCGATCGCCCGCGCGCTGGTCAACCGCCCGCAGATCCTGTTCGCCGACGAGCCCACCGGCAACCTCGACTCGCACATGAGCGAGGAGATCATGAAACTCTTTAACAAGATCAACGACGAGGAGGGCATGACCGTCATCCTCGTGACCCACGAGCCGGACATCGCCGAGCGCGCCAAACGCATCGTGCGGCTGCACGACGGCGAGGTCGCTTCCGACAGGAGGCTGCGATGAGAAAACTGCGCGTGATCAAGACGGCCTTAAAGGCCATCATGCGCAACCCCATGCGCACCTTTTTGACGACGCTGGGCATCGTCATCGGCATCGCGGCGGTGATTGCGCTGATGGAGATCGGCACGGGGGCGCAGGAAAAACTGCGCGCGGATATTTCCAAGATGGGCGTCAACACCATCAACATCCGCCCGGGGCAAATGATGCAAGGCGGCGTGAGCACGGGAGCGGGCGGGCGCTCGACGCTCACCAATCAGGACGTGCAGGCCATTGTGAAAAATTGCCCCGCCGTCGTGGCCGCCTCGCCCGTCGTTTCCGTAAAAGGGCAGGTGATTTACGGCGGGAAAAACTGGAGTCCCTTTAGCATCAGCGGGGTCAGCGCCGACTATTTTCAAATCGCCAACTGGACAGTGCAAGACGGCGAGGCGTTTGACGAATTGATGGTCACGCGCGGCTTAAAAGTGTGCCTGATCGGCGCGACGATCGTGCGCGAGTTGTTTGGCGACGAGGATCCTATCGGCAAGGAGATCCGCATCCAGAGCGTCGTGTTCAAAGTGATCGGGGTCTTGCATCCCAAGGGCGCCAACATGATGGGCATGGACCAGGACGACACGATTTTGGCGCCATGGACGGCGGTGCGCGCGCGCCTGAAAGGGGCGGGGCAGTCGTCCATCAGCTCCGTGGGCGGCGCTTCTTCTAGCAGCGATTCGTCGTCCACCGGCGACCTGTACACATCCGGCGTCTCGTTTTATCCGGAGGTGTCGGATTCCAATCTGCCGCCCGTGCGCTTTGCCAATGTCGACAGCATCATCGCCAGCGCGGCCAGCCAGGAAGATGTGCCCGTGGCCGTCTCGCAAATCACGCGCGCGCTGCGCGCCGCCCATAAGCTCGGCGACGCGGACGACGATTTCACCATCCGCACGATGTCGGAGTTCTCGGACTTTTTAACGTCCTCCACAAAGACGACGACGAATTTGCTGCTGTGCGTGGCGTTTGTGTCGCTGGTGGTGGGAGGGGTGGGGATCATGAACATCATGCTTGTCTCCGTGACCGAACGCACGCGCGAGATCGGGTTGCGCATGGCGGTCGGCGCGCGCAAGCGCGACATCCTGCGGCAGTTTCTGATCGAGTCGGTCGTCATCTGTATTTTGGGCGGGTTCATCGGCATTTTCATCGGGCACATGACGTCGGTCGCACTGGCCTACATGCTCAACTGGCCGACGGCCATGTCGTACTCGGCGATCGTGCTGTCCGTCGGCGTGGCGGCGGCGGTGGGTGTGCTGTTTGGCTATTATCCCGCGTGGAAGGCGGCCCGTCTGGATCCCATAGAAGCTTTGCGTTATGAGTAGAAAATTTTTGAGCGTTTCCCTTTTTTCGTGCGTGCTGCTGGCCGGCTGCGCGGTCGGGCCCGATTACAAAGAACCCACGGCCAAGCTGCCCGCACAGTGGACGCCGCAAGATGCGGGGCAGTCGGAAACTATCGACATCGCGCGCTGGTGGGAACGCTTTGAAGACCCCGTGCTCACCTCGCTGATCGAGCGCGCGTTTGAGGGCAACCTCGGGCTGGCGATGGCGCGCTCGCGCATTGAGCAGGCGCGCGCGCAACTGGGCATCACGCGCAGCGGGCTTTTTCCCGCGGCGGACGTGGGGGCGGATTACACGATGAGCGGCAAGGGTTCCTCCTCCAGCGAGCAGTACTCGTTGGGCGCCTCGGCCTCGTGGGAGATCGACGTTTTCGGCGGAGTGCGCCGCGATTCGGAAGCCTCTTTGGCCGACTACCGCCAGTCCTTCGCCGACAAGGCGGCCGCGCAGATCGCGCTGGCGGCGGAAGTGGCGCAGGATTATTTTTTGTACCGCTGCTTGCAGCAGGAGTTGAAAATCACGCGCGATAATTTACAGATCCAGAAAAAGACACTGGAGATCGCGCAGCTCAAAAACGAGTCCGAATTCGTCTCCGGCCTGGACGTCGTGCGTTCGCTGGCCGATGTGCAAGGCACGCAGGCGGAGATTCCGGAGCTTGAGCGCCAGCTCGCCCAATCCCGCAACGCACTGGAGTATCTGCTGGGCGTGCCGACAGGATCGCTTGCGGATGAACTTTCCGACGAGGGTGTGAAGCTCGAGTTGGAAAAATTTGTGCCCGAGACCGGCGTGCCCGCCTCGCTCGTTGCGCGTAGGCCCGACATCATTGTGGCCAGCTACAAAATCCACGCGGCCACCGCGCGCATCGGCGCGGCCACCGCCGATTACCTGCCGCGCTTTTTTATCGCGGGCGACATCTATTACCGCGCCCCGAACGTCAGCGAACTGTTCAACAGCTCCTCGCGCAACTGGTCAGTCGGCCCGTCTGTCAGTTGGAATATTTTCAGCGCAGGAAAAACTTATTACAATGTGCAGTTGCAAAAAGCCATCGCCGAGGAAGCGGGTCTGAATTGGAACGACACGGTGCTCAGCGCCATACGCGAAGTGCAAGACTCGCTCGTGTCCATCGGCAACGAGCGCCAGCGGATTTTCATTTTTGACGAGTTGGTCAAGAGCACGCGCAAGGCCTACGAGCTGTCAAACCTGCTCTACGTGGAGGGCGAAAAAGAACTGCTCGATTTGCTCGACGCGCAGCGCTCGCTGCTGACCAGCGAGCAAAAACAGGTCTTGAGCCGCAAGCAATTCGCCGTGTACATCGTGCAACTTTATAAGGCGCTCGGCGGCGGCTGGAGCGAGGCGGCACTGTTCGAAAACAAAAAGCCGGAAAACGCCCCCGTGCCCGGCGAGCTTTCCTTTGAACAAAGCGCGCAGAAAACTTCCTAAAAAATTCCCGCCATCAGCGAGAGGCCGACTAACGCGGCGGGGCCTGCGCGAAAAATGTAGCCGGGTAGGCGCACGGGAATGAACTTGTCGGCACGCGCCTGCGCGTATTCCTCCGGTGTGAAATCGCCCTCTGGCCCGACCATCAGCAGCATTGCTTGCGGCGCGGGCGCGCTTTGTTTCATTTGTAAAAGCACCTCAGCAAACGGGCGTGCGTCGGGTTCCAGACTCGCGACAAACTTCCAAAGGGGGCCCTGCGCCTCGAGGTTGCGCAAGGTCTGTGAGAACTGCGGCAACGTGTGCACGGGGCTGATTTGCGGCAGCCAAGGATTGCCGGACTGCTTGCACGCCTCGATCGCGCCGAGCGTCCATTTTTCAGTGCGGGTGGCCGCGCGCTCGCCGTCCAGGCGCACTTCCGAACGTTTGGCCGCCAGCGCGATGAGCTGCGAAAGCCCGAGCGTGACAACGTCGCGCAGCATTTCCTCGATGGCCTTTCCCTTAAGCAGGGCGGGCGCCAGAATAAGCCTGGGACTGCGCGGCGGGCGCGTTTCGATATGCTTGATTTTTACACACGCAGCCTTCCCGTCGGCCTCTTCCACGACACCAAAAAAAATGGAACCCTGCCCGTTAAAAACCGCAACATCCTCACCCGCACGCGCGCGCAGCGATTTGACAAGGTGGCGGCTTTCCTCAGGGGAAAGCGTGATGTTTTGCCCGACCTGGGCATCAAGCCCGAGCTGAAATGCGTGCAATCCTGCCATGCCCTCTATAATAGGGAAAATCCGCCGAGCGTGAAAGCCGCATTTGAATGAATGCCTGAAAGAGAATTTCTGATCTGCAAAAACTAATTCCTTACTTGTCCCGTGCCGTCTACGAGGTACTTGTAGGAGCACAACTCGCGCAGGCCGACGGGGCCGCGGGCGTGGAGGCGGTCGGTGGAGATGCCGATCTCGGCGCCCAGGCCGAATTCGAAGCCGTCGTTGAAGCGGGTGGAGGCGTTCCAGAAGACGGCGGCGGCGTCGACGGTAGTCTGAAAGATGCGGGCGGCCTCGGGGTTGTTGGTGACGATGGCCTCGGAGTGGGCGGAGTCGTAACGGTTGATGAAGGCGACGGCCTCTTCGAGGGAGTCGGCGATTTTCACGGAGAGGACGAGGTCGAGATACTCCGTGCCCCAGTCGGCTTCCTGCGCGGGGACAAAGGGCAGGGCGGCGGCCTTGAGGATGGCGGCGGCTCTTTCATCGGCGCGCAGTTGAACGTTCTTTTCAACGAGTGCCTGGGCGACGACGGGCAAAAGTGTCTGCGCTGCGTCTTCATGGACGACGAGGTTCTCGATCGCGTTGCACACGCCTGGGCGTTGCGTTTTTGCGTTGAGGGCGATTTGGACGCTCATCGCGGCGTCGGCGTCTTTGTCGAGGTACAACGAGCACACGCCGTTGTAGTGCTTGATGACGGGCATGCGCGCGTTTTCGGCGACAAAGCGGATGAGGCCCTCGCCGCCGCGCGGGATGATGCAGTGGATGTACTGGTCGGCCTTGAGCATGGCGGCCATGACGGCGCGATCGGGCGTGTTTATCCACTGGACGGCGTCGGGCGTTTCGCCGCAGGCTTGCAGGCTTTCGCGGATGAGTTGTGCTAAAATCGCGTTGGAATGAATGGCCTCCTTGCCGCCGCGCAGGATGGCGGCGTTGCCGCTTTTCAGACACAGCGCGGCACAGTCGACCGTGACGTTGGGGCGCGACTCGTAGATCACGCCGATCACGCCGATAGGCACGCGCACTTTGCGGATGACAAGGCCGTTGGGGCGCACGACGCGCTCGAGCTGCTCGCCCACGGGATCGGGCAGCGCGGCGACCTGGTCGACGCGCTGCGCCATTTTTTCGATGCGCTCGGGGTTCAGGGTCAGGCGGTCGATGAGCGCGGCGGATAGACCGGCGGCTTTGCCGGCGTCCAAATCCTTTTGGTTGGCGGCGATGATTTTTTCAACGCCAGAACGGATACGCGCGGACAGCTCCTTTAAGACGGCGTTTTTACGCGCGGCGTCGGCCACGCCCCACACCAAGGCGGCGGCGCGGGCGTTTTGACCTATCTGCTCAATATACTGTTCGGGCGTCTGCATAAAACAAAGATACTAGAACTGGGTCAATTCGCGCAAGGCCTGGGCGCGTTTTTTGATTTCGTGCGAAATATCGTCGGCGATAAGGCGGTTGAAGCCGAAGGCCTGCACGGTCAGCGAGCCGACGGCCGCGGCGTAAACCATGGCCTGGCGCAGGGCGTCGAAGTCGGCGCCGCCTTGCGCGGACAAGGCGCCGATAAACGCGCCCGCAAAACTGTCGCCCGCGCCGGTGGGATCCTGCATTTCCAGGACGGGGTAGGCCGGCAGCATAAAAAGCCCCTTTTCGTGAAAGAGCACCGCGCCGTGCTCGCCTTTTTTGATCAGGACGATGGGCGTCTTTTTTTGCAGTGCGTAACCGGCCTTGAAAATGTTGTCCTGCCCCGTGAGCAGCTCGGCTTCCGCGTCGTTGATGCTGATCATACTCACGCGCGAAAACAGGCGCAGCAGTTCCTCGCGCGCGACGTCTATCCACAATTGAAAGGTGTCCGCCAGCACGAAGGCGCCCTTTTCCTTGTCCTCGAGCTGGTCGAGCACGCTGTGCTGCAGGGCGGGGTGGATGGCCCCGAGCATCACGTATTTGCTTTTTCGATACGCTTCGGGAATCTTCGGGTTGAAGTGCTCGAAGACGTTCAGCTCCGTCACCAGCGTGTCGCGGCGGTTGAAATTTTCATGGTAGCGCCCGCGCCAGAAAAAGGTCTTGCCGGAAAGGTCGCGCTCGATGCCCGCGGTGTCCATGCCGCGCGTTTCCAATAATTCGACCAGCTCCTGCTCGTAGTCGCTGCCCACCACCCCCACGACGCGCCCGGGGGCGAACTGCGAGAGCGCCAGCGCCGCGTAGTTGGCGCTGCCGCCAGCTATGCGGCCGCTGTCGGCCACGGGCGTCATGATATGGTCGTAAGCCAGCGAGCCGATGACGAGCACCGGTTCGGGATTGTTTTGAGTGAGGGTGATGCGGTTGTTCATGGGTTTGAATTTAAAAACGGCTCGAGTTTGAAAAAGGCGGCCAGGCTCATTGCGTGGCGGATGCGCCCGTCGCGCGCCATGGCAAAGGCTTCGTCGAGTGAAAATTCACGCGGGTGCAAATCTTCCGTGATGTCGGGCGTGGGCTCCGCGATTTTTTTGCAGTTCTCGATCAAAAAGAAAAAGGCGCGGTTTTTTTGCAGCGGCGGATTGGGATAGAGCCAGCCCAGCGGTTTGGGGGCGTCTCCGGCGTAACCGGTTTCCTCCAGCAACTCGCGTGTGGCGCACGCCTCCGGTACCTCGCCCGCGTCGATGACGCCGCCGGGAGGTTCCCACGAAAACTCATTGGAGCCAAAGCGGAACTGTTCCACCATGAGGATGTTCTTTTCCGGCGTGAGCGCCAGGATCATCACCCAGTCGGGCGCCTCCAGCAGCAAAAAGTCGTCCTCGTAACCGTCGCGCGCGCGGCGCATGCGGCGGGTGCGCATTTTTAGAAAACGAAAATCCGCGATTTGCTTTTGTGAAAGTTCTGTCCAGGGAGGATTCATAAAAAAGACCGGCCGCGTTTGGGGTGCAGGCCGGCCGTGGAAATGAAAATGAAAAACGGCTACTGCTTGGCCGGCACGTTGAGTTTCTGGCCGACGCGCAGGCGGGTGGAGTCCACGCCCGGGTTGGCTTTTTCAATGTCCGAGAGTTTCACGCCGAGCGTCTGGGCGATCTTGGTAAAAGTGTCGCCGCTTTTGACAACGTAAACGTCTTCGCCGCTCGCGGGGGCGCTCGTGCTTTGGGCGGGTTGCTCGGTGGAGCTGCTCGTTGTGGAAACACTCGTCGTTGCTTCAGACGTGCGCGGGGTGCTTTGCTGCGAGGCCAGTGTGGCCTGCGCGGTCTTTACCGAGGCGATCTCCTGACCGAGCTGGTTGACGACCGCCTGCGTCTGCTGCGCGAGTTTGCCGAGGTTTTCCTCCAGCTTGCTCACGCGCATGTTATAGGTGTTGCCGCTTTCGGTCGTCAGGCGTATGCGTTCCTCCAGCGCGGCGATGCGTTTTTCGTATTGCTCGACGGTCACGGTGGCTTCCTTAATCTGTTGCGTGATGTCGTCCTTTATCTGGCCGGAGCCGGAAATCGAGAGGTAAATGGCGGTGCCGCCCAAAACCACGCCCAGCAGCGCGATGGCGATTGGCAAAAAGGAGCTCGGAGTTTTCACGGAGATGTCGTCGTTCATAAGCGAAAATGATTTCCGTTTATTGTGAGGGATTTGCGCGCCGCGGGCAAGTAAAGCTTTGCATCCCATGCAAAAGAGGGTTTTTCATGGGAAAGATGAATCTCATCCTGTTCGACCACCCGCAGCCTTCCTACCGGCTGGCGCACGACGACCCGCGCGCCCGCCATATCCGCGACGTCCTGCACATGGGCGTGGGCGACGAGTTGTTCGTGGGGCTCATCAACGGCCCGCGCGGCAAGGCCGCCATTCTGGCCGACAACGCGCAGGGCCTGTGGCTGGAGGTCGATTGGGAAAAGGACACCGAGCCTATGCTGGATGTGTGCGTCATCGCGGGGCTGCCCCGCCCGCAAACCGCCCGCGACCTGTTGCGCGAGGCCGCGACTTTCGGCGTAAAGGAGCTCTGGTTTTTCAAATCCGAAAAGGGCGAGTCCTCCTACGCCCAAAGCAGCCTGTGGACGACCGACGAATGGCAAAAACGCCTGCGCCACGGCGCCGAGCAGGCCTGCTGCACGGGGTTGCCGCAGCTAAGGCATTTTGAAAATCTTTCCGAGGCGCTGAAAGAACTGGATGAGCGCAGGCACAAAATCGCGCTGGATGTCTACGAGGCCACAGCCCCGCTCTCCACGCTCGTCAAAGACGCCCCGGCCCTAACGCTGGCACTGGGCAGCGAACGCGGCTGGAGCCCCGCCGAGCGCGACACCCTGCGCGAGCACGCTTTCGCACTGGCGCACCTAAGCCACCGCGTCCTGCGCGCCGAAACCGCCATGGCCGCCGGCCTCAGCGTTTGGTTGGGGGTGAGGGGGGTGTTTTAGATGTGCGGGGGAAAACCCTTTTTTAAGTAAAAAAGGGTTTTCCCCCGCGCCCCCTTTCCCAAAAAACTTTTGTGGCGGATGCTGCGCATCCTGAAGGGCGGAATTCTGGCTTGGAAATCAAGGCTAAAAAATTGGTATTTTGGGGTACTTGAAAAAAGGCTCTTTTTGGGGCTTAAAAATCGGCGAGTGTGTGTTGGCGCTTTAAAATGGCTGGTTGTTCTGTTGGTCTTGATTTTTAGAGGAAAAAAGCGTGTTTTTTGGGCCAAAAAAGGTTGCGTCAATCTCGCGCGCGTGAGAAAATTAATTATAAAAAAATCCTCTTTTTTTCTTACTCAAAAACGAAGCTTTATGTCTGACAAAAAACCGACCGAAAAATCCCCGCAAAACGAGGCGTATGATGCCTCAAAAATCCAAAAGCTCGAAGGGCTGGAGGGCGTGCGCAAGCGCCCCGACATGTATATCGGCGACACGGGCGAGCGCGGGCTGCACCATTGCGTGTTTGAGATCGTGGACAATTCCATTGACGAGGCGCTCGCCGGGCACGCCCGCCAGATTTCCGTGATCATTCACAACGACGGGTCTTGCTCCATCGAGGACGACGGGCGCGGCATTCCGGTGGACATCCATGAAAAATACAAAATTCCCGCGCTGGAATTGGTGCTGACCAACCTGCACGCAGGCGGCAAGTTCGGCAAAGGCGCTTATCAGGTGTCCGGCGGTTTGCACGGGGTGGGCGCCAAGTGCGTCAACGCCGTGGCCGAGTGGTTCAAGGCTGAGGTCAGCCGCGACGGGGAGGTCTACCAAATGATGTTCGCCCGCGGCAAGACCACGCAAAAGATGAAAGTGGTCGGCAAGTCCAAGCACACGGGCACCAAGATCACCTTCTTGCCCGACCCGGAAATCTTCGTGCTCACGCGCGAGTTTAAGTACGACATTCTGGCCAAGCGCCTGCGCGAGTTGGCGTTCTTGAACCCGGGCGTTTCCATCCTGCTGCGCGACGAGCGCGAGAACAAGGAGGAGATGTTCCGCTTCAACAACGGCATCGAGGAGTACGTGCAGTTCCTCAACCGCGTGAAAACGGCCGTGCACCCCAAGCCCATCACTTTTAACGGCGAGGCGGCTCCGGACGAATCCAAGCCCACGGCCAAGATCATGGTCGACATTTCCCTGCAGTACACCGACAGCTACAACGAGCTGGTGTACGCCTACGCCAACTCGATCCACAACATCGAGGGCGGCACGCACCTCTCCGGCTTTCGCACCGCGCTTACGCGTGTGGTCAACAACTACGCCAAGGCCAACAACCTGCTCAAGGACAAAGACCCCGCCATCACCGGCGACGACGTGCGCGAGGGGCTCACGGCGGTTATCTCCGTCAAAGTACCCGAGCCGCGCTTCGAGGGGCAGACAAAGACGAAACTTTCCAACGGCGAGGTGGACGGCATCGTCCAAAAAATCGTGGGCGAAAAGCTGAAATTCGCGTTTGAATCCACGCCGTCGATCGCCAAGAAGATCATCGAAAAGTGTTTGCTGAGCGCCCGCGCGCGCGACGCCGCCCGCAAGGCGCGCGAAACCGTGCGCAAGACCGCGATGGGCGGGGGCGGGCTGCCCGGCAAGCTGGCCGACTGCTCGGAAAAAGACCCGACCCTGTGCGAGTTGTTCATCGTCGAGGGCGACTCGGCGGGCGGCTCGGCCAAGCAGGGGCGCGACCGCCGTTACCAGGCGATTTTGCCGCTGCGCGGAAAAATCTTGAACGTCGAAAAAGCGCGCTTGGACAAAATTTTGAGCAACGCGGAAATCCGCGCGCTGATCACCGCGATCGGCACCGGCATCGGCGACCACGAGGGCGAAGGCGCTTTCGACATCACGCGGGCGCGCTACCACAAGGTGGTGATCATGACAGACGCCGACGTGGACGGCTCGCACATCCGCACGCTGCTGCTGACCTTCTTCTACCGCCAAATGCGCGGGCTGGTGGAGGCCGGTTATGTTTATATCGCCCAGCCGCCCCTTTACAAGATCAAGCGCAAGAAGCGCGAGCAGTACGTGGACGACGACCGCGAGATGAACCGCATCTTGCTGGAGCTTGGCTCCGAGGACGTGAAACTCGTGCGCCTGCGCGACGAGGTGACGCTGCCCGGCGACAAGGTCGACCGCGTGGTGGAAGTTATCTCGCGCCTGGAGGTGCTCGGCGGCGGGGTGACGCGCTACGGCTGCACGCTTGCCAGCTACCTCGACCAGCACGACGAAAAGACCTTTGATCTGCCGCGCTATCTGGCGCGCGTGCGCACCGGCAACAACGAGGAGTTCTTCTTCCTCAAGGACGAGGACGATCGCTCCAAGTTCTATCAGGACTATCAAGTCTCCGAGGATCTCTTTGAATCCAACATCACGCGCGACGTGCAGCGCGAGGGCGTCACGGTGCAGCAGCGCATCAACGTGTACGAGATTTACGAGAATCTGGAATTGTCCAAGAGCCTGAAAGAAATGGCCAAGCTCGGGTTGGACATCAAACAGTTCACGCCCAGCGAACAGGCGCGCTATCATCTGATTGAAAACGCCTCCGGCTCCAAGCCCGAGACGGTGGAGCTGTTCTCGGTGCTCGAGCTGGTCGGAAAAATCCGCGAGAACGGCCGACGCGGGCTGACGGTGTCGCGCTACAAGGGCCTGGGCGAAATGAACGCCAAGCAGCTCTTTGAGACGACGATGGATCCCGAAAAGCGCCGCCTGCTCAAAGTGGACATCGCCGACGCGGCCGCGGCCGACGCGGTCTTCACGATGCTCATGGGCGAGGACGTGCCGATCCGCCGCGCCTTCATCGAGGACAACGCGCTGAACGTCTCCAACCTCGACATCTAAAACGAAATTCAAAATCCAAGTAGAAAAAATTTTCCAATGTATACCGAAAAGGAAAAGCTGGTTCCCAAGAACATCACCGACATCATGCAGTCGGCCTACATCGACTATTCGATGTCGGTCATTGTCTCGCGCGCGCTGCCGGACGTGCGCGACGGTTTGAAACCCGTGCAGCGCCGCGTGCTGTACTCGATGCTACGCACGGGGCTGCTGCACAACCGCGCTTTTGCCAAGTGCGCCCGCGTGGTGGGCGATGTGCTGGGCAAATACCACCCCCACGGCGACTCCTACGTGTACGACACGCTCGTGCGCCTGGCGCAAAATTGGGTGATGAACCACCCGATGGTCGACCCGCAAGGCAACTTCGGTTCCGTCGACGGCGACAGTGCGGCGGCCTACCGCTACACCGAGTGTCGCCTGACCAATTTGGCGGAGGCGCTGTTGTCCGATTTGGACGAGGACACCGTCGATTTCATGCCCAACTACAACGAGACGGAAACCGAACCCGTTGTGTTGCCCTCGGCGCTGCCCAACTTGCTCATGAACGGCTCGACCGGCATCGCGGTCGGCATGGCGACGAACATCCCGCCGCACAACCTGGGCGAATTGATGGACGCCATCGCCGCGCTGATCGACAATCCCTCGATCTCGATCGACGAGCTGGCCAATTACATCCAGGGCCCCGACTTTCCCACCGGCGGCGTCATCACCGGGCGCGAGGGTATCAAGTCCTACCTGCGCAAGGGCCGCGGCATCGTGCGCGTGCGCGGCAAGGCGCACACCGAGGAGCTTAAAAACGGCAAGGAACAGATCGTCCTGACCGAGCTGCCCTACAACGTCAACCGCGCCAATTTGGTCACGAAGATCGCGGCGCTGGTCGGCGACAAGATTCTGGACGAGGTGTCCGACCTGCGCGACGAGTCCAGCGAGACGACGCGCGTGGTCATCGAGCTTAAGCGCGGCGAGTCCCCCCGCGTGGTGCTCAACAAGCTCTACAAGCATACCGACCTTGAAAACTCCTTCGGCGTCATTTTGCTGGCGCTGGACAAGCGCCGCCCGAAGGAAATGAACATCAAGGAAATGCTCGAGTGCTACATCGACCACCGCCGCGAGGTGGTGCTGCGGCGCACCCGCTACCTCCTTCGCAAGGCCGAGGACCGCGCCCACATTTTGGAGGGCTACAAGATCGCGCTGAGCAACCTCGACGATTTCGTCAAAATCATCCGCTCGTCCTCCAACCGCGACGAGGCCAAGGGCAAGATCATGGACAAGTACCCCTTGTCCGAGCGCCAGACCAACGCGATTTTGGATTTGCGCCTGTACCAGCTCACCGGGCTGGAGCGCGACAAGATCGAGGAGGAATACCGCCAGCTCATGGCGACGATCGAAGGGTATTTGGACATCCTCAAAAACGAGTCGCGCTTGCTCTCGGTTATTAAGGAAGAACTTTCCGCCATGCGCGAAAAATTCGTCACCCCGCGCCGCACGCAGATCATGGACGCCGAGGGCGAATTCCGCATGGAAGACGTCATCGCCAACGAGGGCTGCATCATCACGGTGTCGCACTTGGGCTTTGTCAAGCGCACGGGCGTTTCGGCCTACAAGACGCAGCACCGCGGCGGCAAGGGCGTCATCGGCACCGGCCAGTACGAGGACGATTTTGTCGAGCACCTGTTCACCGCCAGCACGCACGACTCCATGATGTTCTTCATGAACAACGGGCGCGTGTACGTGGAAAAAGTCTACGAGATCCCCGAGGGCACCCGCACATCCAAGGGCCGCTCGCTGGCCAACGTGCTCGAGTTGCAAAAAGGCGAGCAGATCGCCGCGATGGTCTGCATCAAGGACTTTTCGCCCGATAAAAACATCATCTTTTGCACGCGCAACGGCGTGGTCAAGCGCACCTCCCTGGAGCTGTACGCCAACACGCGCAGAGGCGGCATCATCGGCATCAAGATCAACGAGGGTGATCAGCTCATTTCCGTCAAACAAACAGACGGAAATAATGAAGTCGTACTGATTTCACAAAAGGGTATGGGTATCCGTTTTAACGAAGATCAAGTACGCTTAATGGGCCGTGCTGCTGCCGGTGTCAATGGTATGCGCTTATTAGGAAAAGATACTGTGAAGGCAATGGAAATTGTGGATCCTAAGTGCACACTATTGATTGCCGGAATTAATGGTGTTGGCAAACGTACCCCCTTTGATGACGATGAGGGTTCTGTATATCGCAAACAAAAGCGTGGTGGACAGGGCGTCATCGCCATCCGCAACGAAAAAGGCGTAGCTGGTGCGTTGTCGGTGCACGAGAACGACGAGATCATGATGCTTACCCAATCCGGACAAGCCGTGCGCTCGCCCGTCAAGGACATTCGCCAGACTGGCCGCGCAGCCCAGGGCGTGCGCCTCATCCGCCTGGATGATGGCGACAAGCTCATCGGCCTGTGCAAAGTCGTCGAGGTGGATGACGCCGCCGTCGACGAGCAGGCTTGATTTTTCGGCCAACAAGCGTATTTTGAAGACATACCACTAACCACCAAACTCACACTTGCCATGATCGAACTGATTAAAAAAACCATGCTCGCGGGGCTAGGCGCCGCCGTTGTCACGAAGGAAACCGTCCAAAAATCGCTGCAGGAACTTGTCGAGAAGGGCAAGCTCACGGCGGACGAGGCCGGAAAAACGGCGGACTCCATCGTCGAACAGGGCAAGCAGGAGTTCGAAAAGGCCAAGGACGAGATGGCCAAGGCCTTTGACCAAGCGCTCAACAAGGCCAACGTGGCTAGTGTCACACGTCTGGAAGCGCTGGAAAAAGAGGTGGCCGAACTCAAGGCGCAAATGGCCGGGTCGCAAGCCGAACAATAATTTGGCCCTGCTCAATGAAAAGACCCCGCGGTTAAGCGGGGTCTTTTTTATTGGAGGATTCTTTAGGTTTCCCTAGGGATTTTTTTATCGCGGGCAAGCGGGCGCGGGTTGCTTTTCACCCGGAACTTTTGGAAGGGGCCCGCACAGTTGCGCGTTGAGCGCGGTAGTGCAAATGACCGCGATAAAAAGGCAAAGTGTGCAAATGGATTTCATCTGTTTGAATATAGACAGCGAAATTGCGGATTTGTTGCAAAAAAAAAAAAAAGTAAAGAGGCGCAAATGTGCCCGGGTTGTTGGCAGTGCAACAAATCGAATACCCGCATCTCCCCTTGCCACCGCCCGCTCTCTCAGGGGAAAAATCTCAATCCATCGCTTGGTCGACAAACACCCGCAATTCCTTCGCCGGATCACAATCCGCGCGCAGTGCCACAAACCCGTTTTTGTATTTGTCGAAATACGGCCACACGAGCGTATGGTCGGTTGGCGGGATCGCCAGATTGTTTATTTCCTCGCGCGTGAAAAATTCAAAGCGCCCCTCGTCGATGGAGGCGGGCAGTGCGGCGATGGGCTTTTGGCAGTTAAACAAAAACATCAGCCAGTGGCCGCTGCCCTCGAAATTTTTTTCGGAGATCGTGGCGAACAGATGCAGGTCGGCCATCTCGACGGCGAAGCCCGTTTCCTCCAACAGTTCGCGGCGCGCGCACTCAAATGGCGATTCGCCCAGCGCCATCTCCAGCTTGCCGCCGGGTGGACTCCAGCAGTCCTTGTTGGGCGCCTTCGTGCGCTTGATGAGCAGGTGGCGTCCCCGCGCGTCGTAAACAAAAACGAGCACGCTGATCTTAAACGGGACCGTTTTTTCAGGCGCGCTCATTTTGAAAACGCGAAAGGCGCGGCGTGTTTTTAGCGGCGGCGCTCGCCGCGCGTGCGGTTGCGCTTGCGCGAGACGGGGGCGGCGACGGCCGCGCCCATGAAGGGTGCAGTGCGGTAATTGAAGCCTTCGAGCAACTCGCGGCGGATGGGCGCCTCGATAAAGCGCTCGATGGCCAGCAGAAAACTGTATTCTTCCGGAGAGAAAAGCGTGATGGCCTCGCCCTCCTTGCTGGCGCGGCCGGTGCGGCCAATGCGGTGCACGTAGTCCTCGGGGTTCTCCGGCACGTTGTAGTTGATCACGTGCGAAACGTCCGCGATGTCGAGCCCGCGCGCGGCGATGTCGGTGGCCACGAGGATGGAAAATTTCCCGCTCTTAAAACCCTCGAGCGCCTGCTGGCGTTCCTTTTGGGAACGGTCGGCGTGCATGGCCGTCACCGCGTAGTTATGGGCGATCAGCCAGTCGGTGATGTGGTCGGCGTCGCGCTTGGTGCGGGTGAAAATGATCGCGCTTTTGTAGTCTTCCTTCTCAAGCAGCGAGGTCAGCAGGTCGTACTTCTGAATGGCGTCGACCGGGTAGATGCAGTGGTCAACTGTCTCGGCGGGCGTGTGACGCGAGCCGGCGTTGATCTCAATGGGCTGATGCAGCGCCCAGGAAGCCAGGCGGCGGATGGTCTCCGGAATCGTCGCCGAAAACAGCAGCGTCTGGCGCTTGACGGGACACTGGTTGACGATACGCGCCACGTCCTCGATAAAGCCCATGTCGAGCATGCGGTCGACTTCATCGAGCACCAGGTACTCGATGTTTTCGAGCGAAAGGCAGCGCTGCTCGAGCAAGTCGATGAGGCGCCCGGGCGTGGCCACCACGATGTCGGCGCCCTTGCGCAGGCGTTCCTTTTGCGGGCCGATGCTCACGCCGCCGTGCAGCAGCGCGTAATTAAGCGGCAAATATTTCCCGTATTTGACGAGGTTTTCCTCCACCTGCGCGGCCAATTCGCGTGTGGGTTCCAGCACCAGCGCGCGCGGCAGGCGCTCGGGTTCGCCCAAAATCGCCAAGGCGGGCAGGGCGAAGGCGGCCGTTTTTCCGGTGCCGGTCTGTGCCGAGCCGATCACGTCGCGCCCCCGCAAGACGATGGGCATGGCGCGTTGTTGGATCGGGGTGGGGTTCTCATACCCCATTTCTCTGATGGCCCGCATAATTTCCTCGGGCAGGCCGAATGCTTCAAAACTCATAACTTTTTATAATTTCAGTATCTCATTGTAGGGAAGGCTGGCTTATAATGCGAGTTATTAAACAGCCCGCCTTTTGACATGACAACGCCGCCCGCTTACCGAGGCCGAATCGCGCCCAGCCCCACCGGATTTTTACACCGCGGGCACGCCGCGACGTTTCACGCGGCGCACGAGCGGGCGCGCGCGGCCAAGGGAACGCTTGTGTTCCGCATAGAAGACCTCGACCCGCAGCGCAGCCGCGCGGTTTACGCGCAGGCGGCTCTGGAAGATTTGCGCGCGGCAGGCATTTTTTGGCAAGAAGGCCCCGATGTGGGCGGGCCGTTTGCGCCCTATGTGCAATCGCAGCGCAAAAATTTTTATCTGGCCGCGTGGAAAAAATTGCGCGACGGCGGGTTCATTTACCCGTGCGCTCGCTCGCGCAAAGACGTGCAAAATGCCACCCAAGCCCCGCACGCCGAAGACGACGCGGAACCGATTTTCCCAACCCAATGGCGCGTGGACACAGCCGAGGCTTTGAAACACGAAACGCCCGCAGGCGTCAACTGGCGCTTCAAAGTGCCCAACGGCGAAACGATAAAATTCAACGACGCCCTGCAAGGCGAGCAAGCGTTCGAGGCCGGAAAAGACTTCGGAGATTTTTTAGTATGGCGGCGCGACGACGTGCCCGCTTACGAGTTAGCCGTCGTCGTTGACGACGCGGCCATGCGCATCACCGAAGTCGTGCGCGGAGCCGATCTGTTAAAAAGCACCGCCCGCCAACTGCTGCTTTACCGCGCGCTGGGCCTGCAACCGCCGGGCTTTTTCCACTGTCCGTTAGTTTTGGACGAACATGGCAAGCGTCTGTCAAAACGCGCTGGCGCCACATTGTTGAATCCCGCGCGTGTGGGTTAATAGCACCTGAGAGGGCGAACGGAGGCAACGAAAGATAACAGGCATTCGCTTTGTTATTCAGCCACGAACCCAGGAACGATTAGCACCTGCAGGGGACGAGTCCCCTGCACCCCTTTACGGAGCTGGCATTCACCTAAATCTTTCTTTTCCAAAATAACCTCAAGACAATCCGCCAGCTCCTTCTAAAAAAATACAACACTATGCCACTTTGCTCCGTGCAGCTTTCCCGCAAGTGAAAATCCTTCATGGAGGATTTTCACCGCGGGAACGGAAGAATAGCCAACGGGATATTCTTTCGGGTGGTCAAAAGCAGGGCGCGTCGCCCTAATGCCGCCACGCCCAGCGCCAGCCCCCCCTAAAAAATCACTCAGCGCCGCAGGCGCGCTGACGATTAATCTTTCGAGCCGGATTCCCAGTCGTACTTGGGCAAGATCTCGCTGCGCTCGACATGCTTGCGGTCGCCCTTGTGCCACCAGTAAAACACGGGGCTGGCGATAAACACGCTCGAGAAGCTCGAGACAACCACGCCTATGCAAAACACCAGCGCGAAATCTTTCACAATGCCCGCGCCAAACACGTACAGCGCGGCCGAGGCGAAGAAGACAGTCAGCGAGGTGAGGATCGTGCGCGAGAGCGTGCGGTTGATCGAGTGGTTGATCACGTCCAGCAGCTTCATCACCGGGTTGAGCTTGAGTTCCTCGCGGATGCGGTCGAAGATGACCACGGTGTCGTTGATGCCGTAGCCGATCACCATCAAAATGGCGGCGACCATGGGCGCGGAGAATTTTCCGCTGGGCAGCGCCACGAAGATGCCCACCGTCATCAAAATATTGCAGATCGTGGAGACCACGGCGCCGACGCCAAAGCCGAACTCAAAGCGAAACGCGATGTAAATGAGAATGCCCACCAGTGCCAGCAACACGGACATCAGCGCGTTGAACTTGATCGCGTCGCCCACGGTGGCGCCGATCACGGTGATGCCGATTTGCTCGAGCTGAGCGTCGGGGTAGGCCGCCTGCAGCGAGGCCAGGAGTTTTTCGGCCTGCCCCTCGACGGTCTGCAGCTTTAGCTGTTCCTTGCCGCTGATTAGGTCGGTCTGGTAAAAGGCGGTGACTTCCTCGATCTGGTTGGCCTGCGCGGTTTGCGCGATGTCGTCGATCGGGAGTTTTTGCTCGAAGCTCACGAGCACTTCCTCGCCGCCCAGAAAATCGATGCCGTAAACTTCCTGTGTCGAGCGCATCCCTATGTTGACGCACCCGGCCACGATG
>JAKPNF010000111.1 GCA_029548565.1 Verrucomicrobiota bacterium | reverse complement strand
GCTTCCGTGCCGAGCTGCCCCATGACAAGCGCCTGCGCGACACGTTTTCAAACTGGGAGAAAAAACGCGCCGCCGCCCAAAGCCTCACGCAATTAAAGGCGGGCGCACGCCTGAATATTTCACTGGGCGCACGTGACATCGCGCCGGAAGGATTTTTGCTGGAGATAACACCGCGCGGCGTCGAGATCCGCGCGCGCAGCGCCGCCGGCGCCTTTTACGGATTCGGCGCGCTCACGCGGCTGGTTGAGGCCAACGGTGAAGGCCCTCTGCCCTGCCTGAGCATCGAGGATTGGCCGGACACGCAAACGCGCGGCTTCATGCTCGACATCAGCCGCTGCAAGGTGCCGACACTCGAGACGCTCGAAACGCTCATCGGGCAATTGGCCGCGCTTCGCATAAACACGCTGCAACTGTACGTCGAGCACTCATTCCAATTCAAAGGTCACGAATGCGCGTGGGCGGACACCTCGGCGCTCAGTCCCGACGACATTTCAAAAATCGAGCAGCTGTGCACAAGGCATTTCATCACGCTGGTGCCAAACCTGAACAGCCTCGGGCATATGGAGCGTTTCTTGCGCCATCCGCCCTACAAACATCTGGCCGAATCCCCGGACGGTTTCACGCATCCACTGACGGGGAAATTCATTCGCTTTGGCAGCACCCTCAAACCCGACGAGACGTCGCTCGATTTTGTTCAAAGCCTCTACGACGACTACCTGCCGCACTTTGCCGCCGCCGAATTTAATGCCGGAATGGACGAACCCTGGGAACTAGGCCAAGGCGCGAGCAAAGAACGTTGTGAGCGCGAGGGCAAACACAAGGTCTACACCGACTACCTGCTCGCCCTGCACACCCGCGCGAAAAAGCACAACAAGCGCATGCAATTCTGGGCGGACATTCTGCTCGAATCCCCCGAACAGGCCGCCCGCCTGCCACGCGACATCATGCCCATCTTATGGGGCTACGAGGCCGGCCACCCGTTTGACGAACAGGCAAAAATTCTCTCGCAAAGCGGCCTGGAATTTTTGATCGCCCCGGGCACTTCCGCGTGGCTGACTTTCAGCGGGCGCTGGGACAACGCCCGCGCCAACATCGAGCGCGCCGCCGCCACCGCTCACGCCCACGGCGCGGGGCTCTTGCTGACCAGTTGGGGCGACTGGGGCAACCATCATCCCTGGCCGGTCTTCTACGCGCCGCTGGCACTTTTCGCCGCGCTTGCCTGGAACGCCGAACAAATTCCCGACGACAAAAAAATCGCCCGCGTGATCGACGCCGTTTTCTTCGACAACACCCCCGGGCTGGGCGAGCAAATTCTGGCACTGGGACTGGTCGAAAAAGATTTCCCTAAAATCCACAACCGCGCCCAACTGCACAAAGCTGCCCTGGCCGACAAGGTCGAACTAAAAAAACAAGCCGAAGCACTCCCCCCCTCCCTCTGCGCCCAAGCCACCACCACGCTGGCAAAAATAGAAAAACAACTCATCCACCTTTCCCAAAACAAAACCCTTCACCTGGCCGCCGAGGAACTTTTATGGGGTACCCGCATGAACCGCCTCGCCCTGAAACGCCTCACCGCCGAGCGCGCAAACAGACCAGACCCCACTCTCTATAACGACCTGCGCACCCTCATCGGAACCTTCGAAAACCTCTGGCTAAAACGCGCCCGAATCGGCGGCCTATACGAAGCCCAAACCCACCTGCGCGAAGTCTTGAAAAACGTGTAGAAAAGCGAAAAAACCGCCGGGTATTTGGTTTATCGTTCGTCCATCAAATCCCGCGCCGTGCTTCTATTACAAAATTGTGAAAATTTGGCGCCCTGATGCTTTATCCCTGTTTTTGCGATTTGCACAGGGGTAAAAACTCTATACTTTAAAGGGATGAAATCCATGCTGAAATTTTCCGCGATTTTTGCACTCGTGGCCTCGGTGTTTTTTGCCGGGTGTTCCAAAAACGAGTCTGACGGCAAGACGGTCTTGCGTGTGGGGCATTTTCCCAACATCACGCACGCGCAGGCGCTGGTCGCCCATCAGCTCTCGCGTCAGGGCAAGGGGTGGTTTGAGGAGCGCCTGGGGCCGGATGTGAGGATCGAGTGGTTCACTTTTAACGCGGGGCCAAGCGCGATGGAGTCCATTTTCGCCGACGCCATTGACCTGACCTACGTGGGGCCAAATCCCGCCATCAACGCCTTCGCGCGTTCGGGTGGCAAGGACATCCGCATCGTGGCCGGCAGTGCCGACGGCGGGGCGGCGCTGGTCGTCGACCCCAAGCTGGGGCTCAGCAAGCCGGAGGATTTCAAGGGCAAGCGCATCGGCACGCCGCAGTTTGCCAACACGCAGGACGTGGCCTGCCGCGCGTGGCTGATCAAAAACGGGATGCAGATCACGCAAACGGGCGGCGACGCCTTTGTCGTGCCCACGAGCAACCCCGAGCAACTTAATTTGTTTTCCACCGGCAAGCTCGACGCCGTGTGGACGGTCGAGCCTTGGGTCTCGCGCCTCGAGCTGCAAGGCGGCGGCAAGGTCTTTTTGGAACAGACCGACACCGTGACCACCGTCGTGGCCACCGGCGTCAAGGCGCTCAACAAGCACCCTGAACTGATTAAAAAATTCGTGCAGGCGCACAAAGAACTGACCGAGTGGATCAACGCCAACCCCGAGCAGGCGCAGGAGCTTTGCATCAAGGAAATCGAGGCCATCACGCGCGGAAAAATGGATCCCGAGCTGGTCAGGCACGCCTGGAAGCGCATCATTTTTACCTCGAAGCTCAACCGCCCCTCGCTCGAGGATTTCGTCGATCAGGCGCACGCCTGCGGCTTTCTCGAAGAGCGTCTGAATATTGACAGCCTGGACGCAACTAAGGAATAATAACCCTTTGGGCGGGCGCAAACGCCCCCTAAGGGAAATCATGACGGACACAGCACAAACAGGCAGCCACGCAAATCCGCGCATTGACGCGGAGCTGCAAAACGTCGCGCCCTCGAAGCTCGAGGTGCGCGGGGTGTGCAAGCATTTCAAGGCCTTTGGCACGGGCGAAAAGGTCGTGGCGCTGGAGGATATTTCGCTGAAGGTGGACGAGGGGCAGTTCGTGTGCCTGGTGGGGCCTTCGGGTTGCGGCAAATCGACGCTGCTCAACCTCGTGGCGGGGCTGGACAAACCGGACTGCGGCGAGCTTTTGATCGACGGCGAACCGATCACCCAGCCCGGGCGCGACCGCATGATGATGTTTCAGGAACACGCGCTGTTTCCGTGGCTCGACGTGTTCGGCAACGTGATGTTCGGCTTGAAACTCAAGCCCGGGCTGACCGACAAGGAACGCAAGGAGGTCGCCAAATTTTACATCCGTTTGGTCGGGCTGGACGATTTTCGCCACGCGGCCATCCACGAGCTTTCCGGCGGCATGCGCCAGCGCGTGGCGCTCGCGCGCGCCCTGGCGCCCAACCCGCGCGTGCTGCTGATGGACGAGCCTTTTGGCGCGCTGGACGCGCTCACGCGCGAGAACCTTTACGTCGATTTGCAAAAAATCTGGTCGACGCGCCGCAAGACGATTTTGTTTGTCACGCACAACATCCGCGAGGCCGTGTGCCTAGGCGACCGCGTGGTGCTCTTTTCGCCGCACCCGGGAAAAATCCGCGAGGAGTTTGCCGTCGACCTGCCGCGCCCGCGCGACATTAACGACACCGCGCTGGCGAGCCTGAGCGCCAAGATAACATCCGCGCTCAAACAACACCTCGGGAAAAAGGAGGCGTCCGAATGAAAAAGGTGAAGGCGTTTGTGATGCCCGCCTTGGGTATTTTCTTCCTGCTGGTGGTGTGGGAAGTGCTCGCGCGCATGGAAATCTGGCCGGAGTACGTCCTGCCCAAAGCCAGCGACGTGGCCAAATATTTGTGGGACTCCACGCTTTCGAGCGACCTGCCCAGCGCCGTGTGGGTGACGCTCAAGCGCCTGCTGCTGGGCTACGGCATAGGCCTGCTGGTCGGCATCCCGCTGGGTCTGCTGTGCGCGCGCGTGAAATTTTTTCAAAATTCACTCGGCACGCTGGCGCTGGGCTTGCAGGCGCTGCCGAGCGTTTGCTGGGTGCCGCTGGCGATCATCTGGTTTGGCCAGACGGAAAACGCGTTGCTGTTCGTCGTTTTGATGGGCACGGTCTGGTCGCTGATTTTGGGCACGCAGCACGGCGTGGCGAACATCCCGCCCATCTACATCCGCGCCGCGCGCACCATGGGTTCGCACGGGCTGAAGATGTGGGGCACGGTCATTCTGCCGGCCGCCTTCCCCAATATCGTCGGCGGCATGAAGCAAGGCTGGGCGTTCGCCTGGCGCTCGCTGATGGCCGCGGAAATTTACGTGACGATCCTGACGGGCTTCGGCGTGGGGCAACTGCTGCACTACGGCCGCGAGCTTAACAACATGACGCAGGTCATCGGCATCATGATCGTGGTGGTCATCATCGGGCTGTTGGCCGACAAGATTCTTTTCTCGCCGTGGGAGCGCATGCTTAGGCGGCGCTGGGGCATGGATATTCCAAGCGGCGGCTAAAAAACCCTTCGCTTTGGCGCCCATGCAATTTCCCACGCAGCCGATCGATTTTGAGCGCGAGCTTAACCCCGACCAATACGCGGCGGTGTCCGCTCCGCTGGGCCCTTCGCTGGTTTTGGCGGGCGCCGGCAGCGGCAAAACGCGCACGCTCACCTACCGCGTGGCCTGGCTGCTCACGCGCGAAAACCTGCGCCCGTGGGAGCTGTTGCTTTTGACCTTCACCAACAAGGCCGCCCGCGAGATGCTCGAGCGCGTCGAGGAGCTCACCGGCCACGAGCGCCGCGAATTTTGGGGCGGCACGTTCCACCATATCGGTCAAAAATTTCTGCGCCGCCACGGGGAGCTCGTGGGCTTAAAACCCTCCTTCACGATCCTGGACGAGAGCGACGCCGAGTCGCTGCTAAACGAAACGATCAAACAGGAAGACCCGCACTACGCCAAAAACAAGGAGCACCCCAAGGCCCGCGTGCTGTCCGACATTTTTTCCTACGCGCGCAACACTTGCCAGAGCCTGCAAGACGTCATCAAAAACAGGCACCCGCATCTGGAAAGTTTGCTCGACACGCTGCAAAATTTTTACACCGCCTACGCCGCGCGCAAGCTGGAAAAACAGGTCGTCGATTACGACGACTTGCTGGAGCTGTGGCTGAAGGTGCTCGACGAACACGAGGATGTCGCCGCGCATTATCAAAAATTTTTCCGTTACGTGCTGGTGGACGAATACCAAGATACCAATTTGCTGCAATCGCGCATCATCGACAAAATCGCCGCCGACCACCGCGTCATGGCCGTGGGCGACGACGCGCAGTGCATCTATACCTGGCGCGGCGCGGCCTTTGAAAATATTTTGACCTTCCCCGACCGCCACCCGGGCACTCAAATTTATAAGATCGAGGTCAACTACCGCAGCACGCCCGAGATTTTGAATTTTGCTAATGACGTGCTGCGCAGCCAGCCATCCGCGCAGGGGTTTCACAAGGAACTGCGCGCCGACCGCGCGCCCGGCAGCCTGCCGGTGATAGGCGCCGCGCTGGACACAATGCAGCAAGCCAACGCCGTCATCCGCCGCATCCGCGAGTTACTCAGCGATGGAGTCTACACACCGGGCGACATCGTGGTGCTCTACCGCGCGCATTATCAGGCGATGGATTTGCAACTGGAAATGGCGCGCCAAGGCCTGCCTTTTACGATCACCAGCGGCCTGCGCTTTTTTGAACAAGCACACGTGCGCGACTTTGCCGCGCAGTTGCGCTTCGTCCACAACCCCGCGGACACGCTGGCCTTTTCGCGCGTCGTGTCGCTATTGCCCAACGTCGGCCCCGCCACCAGCGCGCGTGTTTTGAAGGCGGCGCACGAGGTCGCGGCCAAGCGCAAAATCGCCGTCATTGACGCGCTGACAAACGAAAAAGTCCTCGCAAAAATCCCCGCGCCCGCGCGCGACGATTTTCGCGACTTCGCGCTGACCTTGCAAAACATGCGCGAGGCTCTCGGTGGCAAAACGCCCGATGCCCCCGACCCGTCCGCCCTGACTTTCCAAAAAGCGCCCAAGGAAAAAACACGCCCCGCCTACGCGCAAGACTCCCTCTTTGACGTGCACGAACAAGACGCCGAAGACACTTCGGTTTCTCCCGCAAATACCGAAACCCACCTGTGCCAGTCGCCGCAGGAAATCGTGCGCATCGGCATAGAAGGTTGGTATGGCGACTACCTGCGCAACCTCTACGCCAACTGGCAGACCCGCCGCGAGGATTTGAACTCGCTCACCACCTTCGCCGCTCGTTTCGAGACGATGGACGAGCTGCTCTCGCAACTGGCGTTATTAAGCAGCGAATCCGGTGAACGCCAAGCCGACCCCGAGGACGAAAAAATCCGTCTGACCACCATCCACCAAGCCAAGGGCTTGGAATTCCCCATCGTCTTTGTAATCGGCGCGGCCGACGAACTGCTCCCCCTGAAACGTGCCATCGACGACGGCGATGTGGAAGAAGAACGCCGCCTGTTCTATGTGTCCGTAACCCGCGCACGCGACCAACTTTACGTCTTGTATCCGCGCTTGATGATGCGCAATGGTTCCTTGCAAACCCTGGAGCCCAGTCGTTTTATTTCCGAAATAAACCCGCAGCTGTTCCACTTCGCGCGGTAATTTGAAGTGCGGCGCTGCGCGCGGCGGTGGTGCTGACGCTGGATGGGATGGCATTGGGTCTGCGAACCCTGCTGTTGACCACCCGAAAGAATATCCCGTTGGTCTATTCTTCCGTTCCCGCGGTGAAAATTCCTCAGGGCGAATTTTGCCTTGTCTTACGATGGGGAGCAGCAAACCAGTGCAGCCCCCCATCTATCCTGCGGCAAAATCCGCCCTGAGGAATTTTCACTTGCGGGAAAGTTGCACGGAGCAAAAATGGCCAGTGTGCAGTATTATTTTTAGAAGGGCTGACGGACATCTATGTGTTTCGGGCGCACGCAGGATGCGCAGCATCCGTCATCAAAGTTTTTTGGGAGGGGGTGCGGGGGAACCTTTTTTTTCAAAAAAAGGTTCCCCCGCATATATTCTCAGCGCCCCCAGGCACTCACACCAAGACCCAAGGTGGACAAATCTTCCAAAATCGGCTTTTATAGAAAGCAGAATGGAAATTGCGCTAATTTTTCTCGTTGCCGTGTTTGCGGTTATTGCCGCTGTGTTTGCTGTGGGCATGTTCCGCACGCGTGGACAGGCGCAGGAAAAGTTTCAGACCCAGATTGCAGAGTTGGCGGGGGCGCGGGAGCGGGAGGGGGCGCTTCGGGAGAAGCTGGCCGCGCAGCAGGCGGAGATTGAGGCCGTGCGCGCGCGGATGCAGGCGGATTTTGAATTGCTGGCGCAGAAGATTTTTGAGCATTCGCAGCAAAAGCTGGTGGACAGCTCCGGCGCCACGCTGGCGCCGCTCAGGGAGCGGCTTCATGAGTTTTCGCAAAAAATCGAATCGCTCAACGTGGCGAACGTGCAAAAGCAGGCGGAATTAAAGGAACAGATTCTTACGCTGACGGAACTGAACAAGCGGATGAACAAGGAGGCCGAGGCGCTTACCCGCGCCTTGAAAAGCGACAACAAGGCGGCGGGCAACTGGGGGGAGATGGTGCTCGAAAATTTGCTGGAGCTTTGCGGGCTGACCAAGGGGCGCGAGTACGACACCCAGGTCAGCGCCAAAAACGAGGCGGGCGACACGCAAAGGCCCGACGTTATCGTGAGGCTGCCGGAAAACAAATTCATCATCATCGACTCGAAAGTCTCCCTGCTGAGCTACAGCGAGTACTCGAGGGCTGCCACGGACGCGCAGGGCGCACCGCACCTGAAGGCATTCATCGACTCCGTGCGCGAACACATCAGCGCTTTGGGCAAAAAGGAATACTGGAAGCTGCGCGATCTGGGGAGCACGCCCGATTACGTGCTGCTGTTTTTGCCGATCGAACAGGCCTTTCATCTGCTCATCGAAAAGGAACCGCAAGTTTACGAATACGCGCTGGAAAAGAAAATTATCCTGACCGCTCCGTCGACGCTGCTGGCGACCTTGAAGACGGTCGACCTCTTGTGGCGCACCGACACGCAAAACAAAAACACCCTGCAGATCACGAAAGTCGGCCAAGACCTGCGCGAGGAGATCGAGCGCTTTTTCGCCCTGATGGAAGCCCTTGGCAAACAGATCGACCGCACGCAGGAAGCCTACCAGCAAACGCGCAAAAAACTCTACACCGGCGAACGCTACACCCTCAAACGCATCGCAGACCGCCTCGTGGAACTGGGCATAAAGGCCGAAAAGAACCTGCCCATCCCCGAAGAGCACGAAGAGGAAAGGCCGCCTGAAAAACAAAACGGCGCCAATCGCAACGATTAAGTTGTGTTGCGGGCGGTATAAACTTCAAACTACGCGTTTGAAAAGCCACTCGGAAAGAAGGCCTGCAAATTGAATTTCCTTTTCTCACGAATCGGCGAGGCCGTCAGAAGCTGTTTATGCCTTATCCGGACAAAAAATCACGCACGCACTTGAACAAACAACCCTTTGGGCGTAGGTTTTGGGAAGCATGAAACATCTCCCTATTCTTTACATAAAAAGCGGCTGCCCCTGGGGGCGCGCGGCGCGGGCGTTTTTCTCCGAGCACGACGTGGATCTCGATATCCGCGACGTGTACGAAGACCCCAAATACATGGACGAAATGATTCAAATCAGCGGCCAGACAAAAACACCGACGCTGGTCGATGGCGATTTCATCGTGGCGGACTTCAGCGTGGACGAACTGCTGGAGGAAATACGCCAATATCCAGAGATGATGAAAAAGTACGCCGTCGAAGACGAGGACAACGACAATTAGGTAAACAAATGTGGCGATGTGCACAGCAGGAGTGCTTCGCTGTTCTAATTGGTTTTCAGCAAAGCGCTAACCGGTTCGAATAAATCTCGTCTGCGGCGGCCTTCGCGCATTTTTGCGGCCTTATTAAAGCAGTGGTTGTCCGACCAGGGTTCGAACCTGGACTAAAGGAATCAAAATCCCTTGTGCTACCATTACACTATCGGACAATAGCGGGCGTACAAAAGTGTGCGCGCCAAAAGGTTGATTGAACAAAATTTTCCCTACGGCGTCAACCTTTCCTGCTGGGTGTCGGCGGTCGGAAGGGGGCGCGCGCCCTGCGGGTAGACAGGCGCGCGATTGGGATCGAGCCTGGGTTTCTCCTGCGGTTTCTTGGCGCTGGCGTCGTCGCTTAAGGTCAGAAAAAAGGTGCAGTAAACCGCCTGCGGGGGCTTGCCATCCACCGGCAGCGAGCGCGACAGCACACTGCCCAGGCGCACGGTCGTGTTGGGTTGCATGCGCAGGAAGGTTTTTATTCCGCGTTGGGCGATCAGCGGCTCGAGCGGGTAGTTTTTGCCCTCGAACTCGATCGTCTCTTGTTTGTCGGACACTTCCATCTGCGATCGCGTGGCGTCGACAAAAACGTCGAGCTGTCCGTCGGCAAGCCGCGAGAGTTTTATGGAGAAAAGGCTGCCCACTTGCGCCTTTAGTTTTTCGTGCCCCAGATATTTTTTCTGGGCGTCGTCCCACTGGGCGCGGCGAACATATTCTATTTCCTTGGCGCTGCCCGTTGTGGCTTGCGGGTCGCGCATGTCCTGTTCAAAACGCAAAGTAACCGAGGTCTGCATCGGCACTCCTATGCTTTTTTGCGGGTCGTAGCCGTCGTTGAGCATAAGGATGTTGTCCTGCGCGCTGATGACGGTGCTCAGTTCGGCCGTGTAGCTTTGCGCCCAAGCGGGGGTGGCCAGTAGCGCGAGCAGGCTCAAGCAAGCGATTTTTTTCATTGTTTTTAAATCCTTCCCTTTCTAATTCAACAATAATTGCATAACCTTGACTTGGGAAACCAAAAATGCCTGAAAAACCGCCGCGGCAGACATCCGAAACGTGTTTTTCTACCCTGCCCCGACCGCACCTCTACCGCCACAGATGCTTGGGATAACGCCCCTTCAAATCCTTTTTCACCTGCGCGTAGCTATTTTGCCAAAAAGCGTCGATGTCCTCGGTCACCTGCACGGGGCGGCGGTTGGGCGCGAGGATTTCTATCGTGATCGCAATGCGGCCCTGCGCCAGTTTGAATTTCTCCTTGGGCGCGTCGTAAAGCTCCTGCACGGTGGCAGCGGTGTAGACTTTGTCGGCCTCGTAACGCAAGGGCGCGGGGCGTTTTTTGTTGGGCAGGGTGATTTCGGTCGGCAGCAGTTGCTCCATCGCCAGGCGCTGCGGGTGGGACAGCCACGCCTTCAGCGCGGGCATGACGGGGGCTTCGCGCACCTCGCGCGCGGTGGTTTTGCCGAAGCAAATTTCCGTGTAAATCAGCTCGCGCGCCGCCTCGTCGATCGGGGAGATGCCCAATTCCGGCAGCGCGCGCGCCGCGAAGTTGACGCGGGCGATCCAGCGCTCGACGCCCTCGTCCCACTCCTTGAGCTTGATGCGCCCCTCGGAAATTTCTTTGGACAACAACTCGGCGGCCTCGCCCTTGGGAACGGCCTCGGTCGTTTCCTTGAATTCCAAAACCAGATCGCGAAAGCGTCTTTCGCGCCGGCACACCACGCGCTTTTGTACGGCGTCGTAGGCCGTCTGCGTTGTGTGCGAAATATCCTGCGGGAAATATTCCTCGAGCCACTGCGGCTCAATCTGCGTGGCCAAGCTCAGCAAGACCGTGACGTCGCCGCGCGATTGCACCTCGTCGATCTCGGCGGCCACCAGCAGTTTCGCATGGCGCACCTCGCTCGTTCGGCGCAGCTCGCCACGGCGACCGTGCAGCAAGCGGCAGCGCAGGGTGCCCTCGTCCTCGCGCGCGGCCAGGTGATCGGAAAAGGCGATGAGGATGCAGCGCCGCAGAGCATCGTCGGCCAGACTGCCTGCCTGCTCCAGTTGCAAACCCTGCGATTGCGCGAGTTTTTGCAACTGAAAGGCCAGCGCGCCCGCCGTGCGCGCGGCCTGCGCGTGCACGCCCCACTGGCGGCACCAATTGATGTCGTACTTGCGCGCGTGCGCCTGCGCCCACAACGCCATGAGCGGGAAAAAATCGCTCAGCGGCCTGCCGCCCCAAAATTCCTCGCGCTGTTCGGACTTGCGGGCGTTGTCCAGCGGCAGCAAAAAGTTGCGCCCCTGCACCAGCGCGGCCAGCAGGCACGCCTGCCCCACGCAGCCGTAATCCTGCGCCGCCAAAAACATCCGCGCGTAGCGCGGGTGCACGGGAAAGGCCGCCATCCGCCTGCCCAGCGCCGTGATGCGCCCGGCCGTGTCCGTGGCGCCCAGCTCGCGCAGCAGCTCGCGGGCGCGTGCGAGCGCGGCGGGCTCCGGCGCCTCGAACCACGGGAATGTATCCAAATTTTCAATACCGCCTGCCAGCAAGGTCAGCAGGGTTTCCGAAAGGTCCACGCGGCGCACTTCCGGCGTCTCGCGGGCGGGGCGGCCCGCCTGTTCCTTCTCGCTCCACAGGCGCACGACCTCCCCCGCGCGTGTGCGCCCCGCGCGCCCCGCGCGCTGCTCGGCGCTGGAGCGGGCGATTTTTTCGATGAGCAGCGTGTTGATGCCGC
>JAKPNF010000167.1 GCA_029548565.1 Verrucomicrobiota bacterium | reverse complement strand
TTCAAGAGTAAGGTGGCGCTTGAGGCGCTTCGTGAGCGTGATCCTGTTCACGAGATCGCAAAGCGCTATCAAGTGCATCCCAGTCAGGTTAGTGATTGGAAGAAGGCACTGCTCAGTGCAGCTGGCAGTGTTTTTGAATCTGAGCGCAGTCGGGATGATGAGGCTCTTCGTCAGAAGCTGAAGACAGATCGTCTTTACAAGCAGATCGGCCATTTGCAGGTGCAAGTGGATTTTTTAAAAGAGGCATGCGACCACTTCGGTGTCGGTGTGTCAGAGGAGCAGTTGGATCAGTTGCGGTGAGTCGATGAGTATTTCCGAGCAATGCCATTTGCTGCAGGTGCCGCGTTCGAGCTTTTACTATCGCTCGCAGCGCTCTAGCGGCGGCGAAGACGAGGTATTGATGCAAGTGATTGATCGCATATTCATGGAAGAGCCGACCTTTGGCAGCCGCCGGATGTCTGATGCGTTGCAGGAGCTTGGCTATGCTGTGGGGCGCCAGCGCACTGGCCGGCTAATGGGGGTGATGGGCATTGAGCCCATCTACCCCAAGCCCCGTCTGAGTGCGCCTGGCAAGGGGCATAAGGTCTATCCCTATCTGCTGCGCGGGCTGGATATCTGCCGCCCCAATCAGGTCTGGTGTACGGACATCACCTACATCCCGCTGGGCACCGGCCACGTTTATCTGGTTGCGGTTATGGACTGGTTCAGCCGCAAGGTGCTCAGTTGGCGACTGTCTAACACACTGGACACAAGCTTTTGCATTGAGGCCCTTAAAGAGGCAATCGAGCGCTACGGAGTGCCTGAAATCTTCAACACCGACCAAGGCAGTCAGTTCACTAGCGACGAGTTCACCGCAGTGCTCAAAAGTCACAAGATTCGCATCTCAATGGATGGCAAGGGTCGCGCTCTGGACAACCGCATGATTGAACGGCTCTGGCGCAGCGTCAAATACGATGACATCTATAACGCTGAATGTAACGCTACTTGTAACGCTGAATGTAAACTGCGTGAGCAGATCGCCGACCTGATGGAAAAAACAGGCGTATCCGAGGCTCAGGCGGAGAAGGCATTGCGCGAAAAGCTTAAGCTTGAAAACGCTATCGCCGCGACCAAGGACGGCGCGCGAGAGCGAGAGACGAACGCACAGCGCGCTGAGCGTATGCGCAAGGAGCGCGAAGAATCTTCCTGGTGCCGATCCCGCGTCCGTGGGCATACAGCAAGCCAATCAAGGACGCCTTCGGTTTGGACACTTCGACGCGAGGAGTTTCCTCATACCCGGATTGCCGCTAAATGGTTCCGTTTTGGTTCTTGAGGAAAGTTTCACTCGAGAAAACATATTATCTTTTAAGCAATTGGTTCCGGGTTCAAATCCCGGCTGACCCACCACTGTTTTTATAAAAAGACCGTCCGGATTTTTTCGGGCGGTCTTTTTGTGTGTCTGAAAAAGAGACGCATTTTGGCAGACTTTGGGAAATAATTTGGGGTTCCCTTTATCTGAAAACTGTGCTATTTTGTCACAGGTGAGAGGCTTGGATCCAGCCATGCGCCAAAGTATCCTCATTGTTGATGACGAGAAGCATACCCGCGAGGGAATCGCGGCGGCGCTGGAGCATACCTATGAGGTTTTTTCCGCCCCGGGGGCCGACGAGGCGGCGCGCATGATGGACTCGCAACGCTTTGATGTGGTGCTGACGGATTTGCGCATAGCCGGCAAGGACGGCATGAGCGTCATCGACAAGGCGCTTTCGTTGCCTAAAAAACCCGTGTGCATCATGATGACGGCCTATGGCTCGGTGGACACGGCGGTCGAGGCTATGAAGCGGGGGGCGGCGGATTTTCTGACCAAGCCTGTCAATTTGCGTCAACTCGAGCTGGTGATCGCCCGCGCTTTGAAGGCGCGTTCGACGGAGGAGGAGAACCGTTCGCTGCACGCACAAAACGCGCAGCTCAAAAAAAAGCTAAAAGAGAAAACGCCGGACGGGTTTATCGGCAAGAGCCGGGCGCTCGAGCAGGTGATCGAGCGCGTCAAGCAGGTGGCGCCCAGCCGCGCGAACATTTTGATCACCGGCGAGACGGGCACGGGCAAGGAGCTGATCGCGCGCATGGTGCACGAAAATTCCCCGCGCGCGCAAAAACCCTTTGTGCCGGTGCACTGCGGGGCGATTCCCTCGGGGCTTTTGGAGAGCGAGCTGTTCGGCCACGAGAAGGGCGCCTTCACCGGCGCGCTCGAAAAACGCGTCGGGCGCTTCGAGGCGGCCGATGGCGGGACGCTTTTCTTGGACGAAGTCGGCGAGATCGCGCCCGAGGTGCAGGTAAAACTCCTGCGATTTTTGGAGACGCGCGAGTTTGAGCGGCTGGGCAGCATCAAGCCGATAAAAGTCGACGTGCGCCTGGTGTGCGCCACGCACCGTGATTTGACCGAGATGGTCAGGCATGGCACGTTTCGCGAGGATCTTTTTTACAGGCTCAATGTCGTGGGCGTTTTTTTGCCGCCGCTGCGCGAGCACGCGGAGGATATCCCGCTGCTGCTTGGCCATTACTTGAAACGCTTTGCGCAGGAGAACGATTTCCCCGTGCCGCGGCTTTCGTCCGACGCACTGGCGGCGCTGCAGGCGTACGCCTGGCCGGGCAACGTGCGCGAGCTGCGTAATTTTTGCGAGAATTTGGTCGTCACGCGCCCGGGGGAGACGGTGCAAGTTTCGCAGCTGGAAACGCGCTTTGCGCCCGCCGCTGCCAGCCGCGCGCCCATGCGTTTGGGGCTGGACCGCCAGGAAAACGAAAAACGCCTGTTGCGCGAGGCGCTCGTGCAATCCAAGGGCAACCGCACCAAGGCCGCGGCCTTGACGGGCCTTTCGCGCCGCACGCTGCACCGCAAGCTCCTGCAGTGGCCGGAACTCGATCAGCTCGGAAAAGACCGTTGACCGCCTTGCGCAAACCCTCTTTTATTAACGTTATATATATTCACGATTATGAGACTGACAAAAGGACTTTTTCTGGGGCTCGCGTTGGCGGGCGCTTCGCTGGGTTTGCTGCGCGCGCAAGATAATGTGATCCGTATCGCCGGCTCGGACTTGCTCGGCACGGCGGTGCAGGAGCTGCTCGAGCAATTCGGCGCCCAGCAGAACATCAAGTTTGTCTACGAGATGGACGGCACCATCCCCGCGCTCAAAGACTTGAAGGCCAACAAGGCCGAGGTGGCGATCGTCGGGCGCCCGACACAAGACCCTGTCAGCACGCCGCCGGGCTTTGTCAGCCGCCCCTTTTGCGCCGAGGTGGTGTACGTGGCCGTCAACGCCGCCAATCCGCTGACGGAAATCAGCCTGCGGCAACTGTCCGCCATCTACAGCCAGCGCGCCGAGAGCGCCGCGGAACGCTGGGGCATCGCGGGCATGACGGGCGAGTGGGCGATGCGCCCGCTGCTGGCCTTCATGCCCTCGCAAAGCACCCGCTTGTCGGTGGAGATTTTTAAAAATTACGTGTTCGGCAAGGACGACCGTTTCAAACCCGGCGTGCGCACGCTGGATACCCATGAGCTCATGCTCACGACGATCGGTTTGCAGAACGGGGCGATCGGTTTTTTCAGCACACCGCTGCTGCGCGCGAACCCGTCGCTCAAAATTTTGCCCATCTCCACGGCCAAGGCCGGCCAGCAAAGCGCGGCGTTTTCGCCGACCTTGGAGAACGTTTATCTGGGCGACTATCCGCTGCGCTTGCCCTTCGAACTGGTGCTGCCCGAGAAGCGCGACGCCAAGATGACCGCGCTGCTGCACTACCTGTATGGCGACGAATTTTCCGAGGCGCTGCAGGCCAAGGGATTCATGCCCTTGCCCGCCAGCATGCGCAAAAATACGACACTTGCTATTGACAAGAATCAGTGAGTTTGTCACAATAAACACTTTCACCCCGCCTTGACGGGCGGATGTTGAACGCGAGCGTAGCTCAGTTGGTAGAGCACTACCTTGCCAAGGTAGATGTCGAGGGTTCGAGCCCCTTCGCTCGCTCCATTTTGGAGCCCGCTTCCTGGCCGGAAGCGGGTTTTTTATTGGCGGTAGTTTGTATTCAGTTTTTGGATATAAAAAGTTAACTGGGCGCACAGCGCCCGGATGCAAAACAGAAAGGGTTGTCATGTACTGCGTACACGAAAACCCTTTTGTTTTGGGTTGTCGTCGCAGGGGCGCCTTAGTCCCCTGCAGGTGCTAATAACCTCACGTCTTCAGGATGCGCAGCATCCGCCGTGAAATTTTTTTAAAAGGGGTGTGGGGAAGACTTTTTTTATTTAAAAAAAGTTTTCCGCGCTTTCTCACCCTTCCCGAAAACTATTTTCTCCTGCGCGCGGCGGCGGCCAGGGCAAGGAGGGTTAGGAAGGTGGCGCTTAGGGCCGGTTCGGGGATGTCGCTGATCACGAGGTAGAGGCTGTTGCCTATCCATTGGGTGCTCAGGCGGTCGGCGTACACGTCGGTTTTGTCGCCGCTGATCGACCAGGTTTTGGCTTTGGAGGCGTCGGCGACGGCTTCGGCCACTTCGATCAGGAGGATTTGTCTGGAAAGCGGGTCGTCCTCGAGATTATTCAGCGTGAGCATGTGAACGCCGTTCAGCGTAATGGAATCCAGCGAGACAATCGGCTCGTAAGTCGAGGGGTCGGCGGACATGTCGACGCTCAGGCCGAACATCGTGTTCTCGCCGGTTCTCAGGGAGCCCGCGTCGATCTTGGAATCGGAATCGGCCCACGCCATGGTGATGTTGTTGTAGCTGGTCGCCAGGTTGATGGCCCCGTCGATCGTGAGCACGGCACCGGAAAGGGTGAGGTAGCCTCCATTGAGCGAAAGCGAACTGGCCGAAACCGCGCTGCCTTGCCTGACAAAAATACCGCTGACATTCATACTCACGCCACTGACAACATTGATGCCGTTGGTGACTGTGAGCGAGGAGCCTTCGGAGAGCGTGACCACGCCGGTATAATTGCTCACGCCCAGCACCATTGCCCCGAGGGTCATACTGGAATTTGAAGTCACCAAAATAGAGCTGGGCGCCATGTGCTGCTTGCCGCCGGTGACGCTGAATGTGCCGCTGATGCTGACGGAAGATTCCGAGATGACGAGGTGCCCCACGGTGGCGTTAAGCCCGAAGGCCAGCGTGGCGCCGACCGCGACGTTGCCGTTGACCTCCCAATTACTACTGCCCGCCGCGGGCGCGGGGCTGACGCTGCCGGTGTAGCTGATGTCGGCGTTTAGCGCGGTGACGCCCAGCGCCGTAACCACTAGTAGAGCCGTGGTTTTATATGACAACGCGCGCACAAGTGCGGGGATTCGCAGGTTGCTCATGGATAATATATTATTTGTTTTATTTAAGTATCGTCAAGAAGTAAAAAATGTGTGCGCCTGCGGCGCTGAGTGATTTTTAGGGGGCTGGCGCCGGACGTGGGGGCATTGGGATACGAACCCTGCGCGTGACCACCCGAAAGAATATCCCGTTGGGCTATTCTTTCGTTCCCGCGGTGAAAATGCTTCATGGCGAATTTTGCCTTGTCTTACGATGGGGAGCAGCAAACTAGTGCAGCCCCCCATCTATCCTGCGGCAAAATCCACCCTGAAGGATTTTCACTTGCGGGAAAGCTGCACGGAGCAAAAATGGCCAGTGTGCAGTATTTTTTTAGAAGGGCGGGCGGACGGACGTGGTCTTACGGATGCACGCAAGGATGCGCAGCATCCGTCCTAAAATTTTTTTGAAAGGGGTGCGGGGAAGACTTTTTTTATTCAAAAAAAGTTTTCCCCGCATTCATCAAAGCCAAAAACTTTTAAAGCGCGATCTTCGGGCGGCCGGCTTCGAGGGCGGCGATGCCGGCTTTGGCTTCGAGCAGTTCGGCGATGGCGTCCCACTTTCCGGTGACGAGGGCTTTTTGGGCGCCCGGGCGGATAGTGGCGGGGAAGCTTTTGTCTCCGGCCTTGACTTGGGAATTTTCCACGTCGACGGTGACGGGAGTTTTGGGATCGGATTGAACCATCTGCGCGATTTGCGCGATGTCGGCGCCTTGCATTTGCACGCAGGGCACGCCGAGCGTGGTGCAGTTTCCAAAAAAGATTTCCGCGAAGCTCTCGGCCAAAATCGCGCGGATGCCGTAGCGGTACAGCGCCTGCGGGGCGTGTTCGCGCGAGGAGCCGCAGCCGAAATTGCTGCCGGAGAGCAGGATGGTGGCGCCTGTGTATTTGGGGTCGTCAAAGCTGTGCCCTTTGAGCGAGCCGTCGGCGGCCACGCGTTCGTCGTAAAAGGCGTACTGCCCCAGTCCCGCGAAGGTGATGCACTTCATGAAGCGGGCGGGAATGATGCGGTCGGTGTCGATGTCGTCGCCCAGGACGGGGACGGCGGTGGAGACGACTTGTTTGATTTCGGGCAATTTCATTTTTAAAGCGGTTGAATTTTTATCAGGCGATGCCAAAGAGCTTGCGCGCGTCGGTGATTTCTCCGGTGATCGCGGCGGCCACGACCATCACGGGGCTCATCAGGATCGTGCGGCCCGTGGGCGAACCCATGCGGCCTTTGAAGTTGCGGTTGGAGGAGGAGGCGCACAACTGGCGGCCGACGAGCTTGTCGGGGTTCATGGCCAGGCACATCGAGCAGCCGGCTTCCCTCCATTGAAAGCCCGCGTCTGTAAAAATTTTGTCCAAACCTTCCTCGCGGGCGAGCTTGTCCACGATCTGCGAGCCGGGCACGATGAGCGCTTTTACACCCGCAGCAACTTGTTTGCCCTTGGCGTATTTGGCCGCCTCACGCAGGTCGCTCAGGCGGCCGTTGGTGCAAGAGCCGATGAAGGCCACGTCGATCTTTGTGCCGGCGACCGGCTGGCCGGGGGACAGCTGCATGTACTCAAAGGCTTCCTCGGCGCCCGCGCGTTCGTCGGCGGGGATTTCGCAGAGCGCGGGAATCTTCTCATCCACCGCCACGGCCTGCGCGGGATTGATGCCCCAGGTGACCGTCGGGGCGATGTCCTCGGCGCGGAATTTTATAATTTCGTCGTAGTGGCAACCTTCGTCGGAGGCGTAGGAGAGCCAGTTTTTGACCGCCTCGTCCCACGCGGCACCCTTGGGGGCGTAGGGGCGGCCCTTGAGGTACTCGACGGTCGTCTGGTCGGGATTGATGTAGCCAAAGCGCGCGCCGCCTTCGATCGCCATGTTGCAGACCGTCATGCGGCCTTCCATGTCCATGTTGTCAAACACTTCGCCCGCGTACTCATGCGCGAAGCCTTGCGCGCCGTTGACGCCCATCTTGCGGATGAGGTGCAAGATGACGTCCTTGGCGTACACGCCGGGGGCGAGCTTTCCGTCCACCTGCACGCGGCGCAGCCTGGGTTTGGCGAAGGAGAGGGTCTGGCTGGCCAGCACATCGCGCACCTGGCTCGTTCCGATGCCAAAAGCCAGCGCGCCGAACGCGCCGTGGGTGGCGGTATGCGAGTCCCCGCAAGTGATGGTGCAGCCCGGCTGCGTGATGCCTTCCTCCGGCCCCACGATGTGAATGACGCCCTGGCCGCCGCTGGTCACGTCGAAAAAGCGAATGTTGTTTTCCTTGCAGTTTTTGCGCAGTTCGTTGAGCATGGCCACGGCCAGCTCGTCGGCGTAGGGTTCCTGGCGCTGGGCGCTGTCGGTGGGGATGACGTGGTCGACCGTCGCGAACGTGCGCTGGGGGTAGAGCACGGGCAAATTCAAATCGCGCAGCATCCCGAAAGCCTGCGGGCTGGTCACCTCGTGCAGCAAATGGGTGTCGATAAACAGCTGGGTCTGGCCGTTGGGCAAGGTGCGCACGCTGTGCGCCTCCCAGACTTTGTCGAAAAGGCTCTTTTTAGTCATAAGCAATCTTTTATTCTACGCGCGCGCGCGCTTTCGGTCAATGCGCTATTGCGCGGCTTTGCGCTTGGCAGCGGGGCGAAAATGAGGTTTTTTAGAGGGATGAAACCTCTGCGCGCCATCCCCCTGATTTGCATGATCTTCCTAAGCGGCTGCGTGATGCCGCACGAGCCCAAACCCATGCGCGATTCTGTGGCCGTGGGCGAGGTGATCGCCGCCCAAACGCAAACAAAATGCGCCTGCCCCGCGCAGCCCTGCTGCAAAGACAACTGCCCCTGCGCCAAAAAGTAAGTCACCTTTTAGCGCGCCAGCTTACGAACGCAAAGAGGATGCGCCAGCATCCGCGATAAAGTCTTTTTGAAAGGGGCGCGGGGAAGACTTTTTCTTCAGTGAAGTGAGCCCATTTATAGCGAACGGAACGGGCGGGTGCGCAGCACCCGGTGCGGAGCATGTCGGCGTTAGCCGACACCAAAAAGTTTTCCCCGCATTCATCTCCTTCAAAAACTCATTTTCTTCGCCCGCAGCGGCCAGCCGGCCAGCATGTACCACAGCGCCCAGAGCACGAGGTACAGGGTCGCCAGTCCCGCGAATTGGATGATCATCACGGAGCTGCCCATGCCCATGCGGTCGATGAGCAGCGCGCTGATGTAGATGCGCGCCACGTTGGCCAGAAACACAAAGCCGCCCGTCCAGATCAGCCAAAACAGCTTGGCGAACAGCGGGGTTTTTCGGTACAGCAAAAAGATGAAGCATTCCAGCAGGGCGGCGCACAGCAGCCCGAAGCCGTTAAACTGCATGGTGGCGGCCAAAAACTTCGCCTGCCGCACGGCGGCGGCCACGGGCTTTGCGGGATCGGCGGAAGGGCCCGCGTCCTGCGGCTGGTCTTGGAAAAATAAAATCACCCCGACCACGACGGGCACTTCCTGTTGGCTCAAGTCCATGCGCGGGTGCGTTTTTTCCAGCATCCAGCGCGCGCAGTTGTCCGAAACCTCGCTATAAGGCTTGGCGGGCTCGGGGTAGACGAATAAAAAAATCAGGTACAAGACGAATCCGCCGATCAGCGCGAAGTGCACGCGCTTGACCTTTTTGCCGAAGGCAAAGTGCACGAACGACGCCCCGATAAAACAAAACGACGCCAGCAAGAAAAACGGCTGTATTTTTTCCGACACCAGCCAGCCGGCCAGCATGCAGGCGTAACAACACCCCAGCAACACGATGCTCAGCGTGCCAAACTCCCACACCGGCGTCATCCGCTTGCGGTTGATGTAAGCCAGGTAAATGGTGGCCATCACCAGCACGCACATCGCCCACAGATTTTGCTCGTGCGAGAACGTTGCGCTGACAATGCTCGTCACTATGCTTACAAAGAGCGAACTCCAGATAGCAACCGTGGCTATGTAAAACAAAAATCCCAGCCAATTCCCCTGCGGTTCGGGGCGGGCGGGCGGCTGTGGGTCATTGGGCATTTTTCCTTCCTCAAGACAAAAGGCAAAACGCGATTCTTGCAAGCATGAGTTTTTCACGCATCAGGGGCGCGAGAAAACTGAAAACTGGCTTTTGAGGCCCTTATGTGTTTGTATTATAGTCTCATGCCAAGTCATTCTTCAGGCGGCGCGACGGCGAAAAAGACCTTTTGCGTGCAAAAGGTTCGGGAGGATTTTCCCATTCTTGGCACGCACACGCGCGCGGGCAAGCCGCTGTGCTATCTGGACAACGCCGCCACGGCGCAAAAACCGCAGGCGGTCATCGACGCGTTGAGCTATTTTTACGCGAATCAAAACGCCAATATCGACCGTGGTGTCTACGAATTGGGCGCCGAGGCGACCGAACTTTACGAAAGGGCGCGCAAAAAAATAGCCGCGCGTTTGAACGCTGCTTCGCCCGCCGAGATTGTGTTCACGCGCGGCACGACGGAGTCCATCAACCTCGTGGCCTGCTCGCTGGGCGGCTCGGTGCTCAAGCAAGGCGACGAGATTCTCATCACCGCGATGGAGCACCACGCCAATATCGTGCCGTGGCAGCAGATCGCCGCGCGCACGGGAGCCGCCATAAAAGTGGCGCCGATCACGCCCGCGGGCGAGTTGGATGCGATGGCGTTTGAAAACCTTTTGACCGAGCGCGTGAAAATCGTGGCCTTCACCCACATGTCGAACGTACTGGGCACGATCAACGACGCGGCCGCGCTCACAAAAAAAATACGCGCGCGCTGCGGGGCAAAAGTACTGGTGGACGGCGCACAGGCCATCGTGCACGGGGATGTCGATCTGCAGGCGCTGGACTGCGATTTTTACGCGTTCTCCGGCCACAAGATTTATGGCCCCACAGGCGTCGGCGTGCTGTACGGCAAGCAGGCGTTGCTAGACAGCCTGCCGCCTTATCAAACAGGCGGCGACATGGTTGTGAAAGTCTCGTTCGAGACGGCCACGTTTAAACGCTCGCCGCACCGCTTTGAGGCGGGCACCCCCGCGATCGCGCAGGCGGTGGGGCTGGCTACGGCCTTTGATTATCTCGACACGCTCGACATGCCGGCCGTGCGCGCGCACGAGGCGGATCTGCTCGCTTACGCAAGCGCTGCGCTGCGCGAGATCAAGGGACTGACGATTCACGGCAACGCCCCAAACAAGGGTGCGCTCATCGCCTTCACGATGCAAGGCGTGCACCCGCACGACATCGGCACCATTTTGGATTCTGAAAACGTGTGTGTGCGTGCGGGGCACCACTGCGCGCAACCGCTGATGGGTGTTCTGGGCGTGCAGTCCACCGCGCGGGCGTCCTTCGCGCTGTACAACACCCGCGCAGAAATAGACGCGCTTGTAAAGGCGTTGCACAAGGTCAACCGCATGTTTAACGAATAAATTTTTCCAATGGACGAACTCGACGAGCTTTACCAGGAGATCATCCTGGATCACAACAAACGCCCGCGCGGGCGCGGCGAGCTGCCGGGAGCCACCCATACGGCCCAGGGAGATAACCCGCTGTGCGGCGACGAAATCCGTGTCTTTGTGCGCTTGGAAGGCGACAAAATCGCCGACGTGAAATTCATCGGGGAAGGCTGCGCCATTTCAAAAGCCAGCGCCTCGCTCATGACGCAGGCCGTGCGCGGCAAGACAGTGGCGCAAGCCAAGGAACAAATTCAAAAAATTCACGACATGTTCACAGGGCAGGGCTGCTGCGAGCACACAAGTTTTGATACCGACGGCGAGATTGCCGCGCTGGGCGGAGTGAAAAAATTCCCGCAACGAGTAAAGTGCGCGACGCTGGCTTGGCATGCCCTAGACGCCGCCCTGGACGGCAAGCCGAATGTCTCGACGGAGTGAAGCGTGCGGGCTTGATTTTAGACAGACACAAAAAACGGCCGCGTGTGCGGCCGTTTTTTTGTGTAGTGTCCAACCCGATGATTATGGGTTATCGGTGGACTGGAATAATTCGCCTTGGAAGCTGATGCGGCGTGAGAAGGTCTGGGTGTTTTGGCGTATCCAGGCTTCGGCCTGTTGGGAAGGCGGATCCTGAATGGCGGAGTAGTTGCCCTTTTGGCGGACAAAGGAGGCGCCGTTTTTAGTCAGCAGTGTGAGAATCACGTCCATGTAGGCCAGGCGGCGGTTCATGTCCCCGTCGAGGCTTGCCGCGTTTTGCGCAGTGATGGCGAAAATCTGCCCGTTGTTCAACGGCTCGGGGTTGCCGAGGGTGCCCGAGTAGGTGATGTTGTTGTTGTTGTCCCAATAATAGGGGATGAATTGCAGCGAATACACGTCGGACAGCAGCAAATTGGAGGCATTTTTCAAATTACTGGCGTGCTGCTCGTCGCTTGAGTCGGTGTTCACGTAGCGGTCCGAGCTGTCCATGAAGTCGACCAATCCGTCGTTACTGGCGGGGGCCTGATCCTTGGTCACCAGCTTATAGCCGTTCAAAATCGTGGCTCGCGGCGTCGACTTGGCGCGGAACAGGCCCATGATACGGTTCTTGGTGCCGCTGCCTGTCAGCGGATTTTCAAAGCGTACCTGATAGGCGATGCATTGCACGGCGTCGGTGGCGGAATCGGATGGAATACCCAGAAAATACAACTCATAGCTCTTGGGCGTGAAGTTGTTGCCCATGGGGAAGTTGATGTCTGTGGATGATGTCTCCTTGATCTTCAGAAACTCGTAGTTCTCGGTGGACTTGCGTGTGCTGAGCGTGCTGAGTTCCTTTTCGATGATGTCTAGGGTGAACTGCGCGCGGCCGGAGGCCTCAATGGCGTCGGTGCCGCGGTTCCAGCCGTTCATCACAAAAGCGACGATCGACAGCACCATGAGCATCGCCACGCTCATGATGGCGGTGGCGGCCAAAATTTCGATAAGGGTGAAGCCTTTTCGCTGCGGACTCGAATGATCGGGTGAGTGCATGGCGGTAAATAAAGAAGGTTAGCGCAACTTGGCGGCTTGGAAAGTGAACAGGCGCCGGTTCAGTTTTAGCACATCGGTGCGGGCCAAGTCGGCGCTGTTCATCTCAGTGTCGATATTCTGGATGACAAACACCGACACCATGACCGGCAACATGCCGTAGGTGTAGCTGCTGGCGCTTATGGCTGCATAAGTGGGGAAAAGGGTGCTGCCTGTCAAATAGGGGTCGTTGTAAGTCACGGGTTTCACGCCGCTGGAATCGACCAGATCGTTGGCGATCGGCGAGAGCGACAGCGCCATCACGATAATGGGCGATACGGCGCGCCAGTTGCTGGTGTTGCCGGCGCGGGCAGATTCGTACAACTCGGAGTAAGTCATCCAGCCGTAATCGTTGGCTTTTTCAGTGATGTTGGCCGATGTGTGGTAGGCTACACGGTCGCGGTAGCGTGTCGGCAAACTGGCGTCGAAGGGGCCCACGTATTCTTCTTGGTAGATGAAAAGCAAACTCACGCCGGCCGGCAATCCCGCGCCGCCTTGCGAGACCAGGTTGATAATGGTTTCAAAGTCCGCCTGCTGGAAGGCGGAATTGAGCTTGCCGATGGCCGCCGTGGCGGCGTTATTGTCGGTGATGGTTCGGGCCTGCTTGAACGAGGGCCCCATCAGGCCCACCAGCGCGATCGTTGTCAACGCCAGCACGCCGATGGCCAGCACCACCTCCACCAGCGAGAAGCCCTTTTTGGATTTTGAAAAAACGCGTCCGTGTGTGTTCATGGGATGCAAAAAATTACGGGTTAAGAACGGGGGTGCCCATTTCCTCTATGTCGTTAATCGGAATGGGATTGCCAAAAAGCACGGTGCGCACGCCGATAACGGCGTCGCGGTTGGTTCCCCCGAAGGAAATGGAAAAGGTGTTGCTGGAACTGTAGGTGCGTATGCCGCGCGCCATGATGATATTGTTGGAAATGGTGCCGTTGGAGCCGCTGCCGTTGTTGTTGCCGCGGTACTGAGAGAGAGCGCCGTTGTTTTCAAAAAAGATCGAAAAATAACCGCGCTGCCCCATCCCCGCAATGTTTTGACCGATGTTGTCGTTACCGTCGCCGCCGGTGTAGGTTTGGAAATAGGGGTAGCTTAGCTGCTGGACGGTCAGCCCGCTGGTCTCGATGGTGCTGAAAATGTTGTGGGAGGTGGATGTCAGGTGACTGGTGGAGCTGCTGGGCACGAAGTAGACGCCGTCAGGCAAGGTCATGGGCTGGCCGACCGCGCGCCAGCGGTAGTTGTCCTGGCTCACCCGCACACCGGCCACCACGCCGTATTCGGAGAGGTAGCCTTGCGATTTGGATTCCACGTTGATAAGAAAGGCCGCCACCGGCGTGCCTGTTTGCCCCGCGTACAAATACCCGCCCTTCATCGCCGCCATGCGCGCGATGTTCAGCGAGGAGATGACCTGCCGTTGCGCGATGTCCAGCGCGCGGCCGCCGGAGCCCGTCAGCCCGACGCCGACGACCGCCCCCAAAATGCCGATCAGCGCGACGACCACGAGCAATTCCGTCAGTGTAAAGGCGTGCTTGCGTGAATGTGAATCCATGACGATGGGGTTTAAAGATAAAGGTTACTCCCAGCTTAGCAGCGTTTCGTAATTAAATTCGCGGCTGTCCGCCTGCGCGGAATCGTACAGGGTGAACACCACGGCCTTGGCGCGCACCTGGTCGTAATCCTGGCTGGCGCGGTTGGACTGCTGGCGTATGGGGGTTGAAAGGCTGATGACGCCCGGGTAGTCGTGCTCGACCTGCATGCGGATGCGGCGGTTGCCGTAGGGGTCTGCCAGCTGACGGTAGTTGAGCCTGCCGGTGTAGGGATCCGAGTAGAATTCCTGATCGCTGAAGGACATGAAGGCTATCGCCTGCGGGTTGTACTGCCGTTCGGTCGCGCTCAGGTCGTTGCCGTTGTAGGTGCGCCCGGTCATGGCCATGATGAAATTTTCCGAATAATCGCCGTTGTCCAGACGGATTTCCTGCCCGTCGCCCAAGGTGCCGATGCTTGGCCAGAAATTGTAGTGCGACTGGTATTGCAGCAGCCCTGTGGCGTACTGGCGCATCTGGGCGCGGCCCTTGGCTTTTTTGGCCGAGCTCATCGCGGAGCTGACGGTGGGGATCAGGATGCCCGACAGCACGCCGATAATGGCGATGACGGTGAGCAGCTCGATAAGGGTAAAAGCCTTTAGGCCTTTGCGGATGCGTGTAGGCAGGTGCATAATTAAAGCGTTTTTTAATTAGGGGGGAGTGGGGGGCGGGCGCGCGAGTCGCCGCCTCTATATAAAAAATAAGTGTGCACGATGCCCCTATCTGTGTCAATGGCGCAGAACGCCTGTTCCCCGATTTTTTATCTTGCAAAGAAAAAAACTTTTTTTAATTCTGAAAGACACAGGCGTGCCGGAAATGTTTTATCCGGACGGATTATGGAAAACCCCGTGTTTCCGGGTGCTTTTTGATCAAGCGTACCCGACAAGGCAGCAGTTGTTTTAATGAACCGAAGTCTGTGTTTTTGGCTGTTGGCGGTGCTTGGAAACGCGCGCGCTCAAAGCCCTGTATCCTTCCTTTAATTTAAATGAGTGAGCAAACCACCCCTCGTACGCAAATAGAGGTTCAGGGGATCCTGGAGCCGGACAAGAACAAAGCCGGTCAACTTCTGGATCCCCACCGCAATGGCAAGACGCGTCCCAGCGACCCGTTTGTCCCGCGCGAACTGCTGCACCGCTTCAAGCTAAAGCGCGGCAGCTTTGTCGTGGGCAACGCCTTGCACGACGAGCGTTTTGCCAACCCCAAGGTGCGTTTCATTGAAAAAGTGGACGGCTTGACGCTCGACGAGCGCCGCCAAAAGCCGGATTTCACGCAGTTGCTGACCGTCACGCCCGACAAGCAGCTCAAACTGGAAACCGCCGACGGCCGCATGACGACCCGCGTGATGGACCTGTTTTGCCCCATCGGAAAAGGACAGCGCGGCCTGATCGTCGCCCCCCCGCGCACGGGCAAGACGACGCTGCTCAAGGACATCGCCCACGGGATTTTTGAGAACCACCCCGAAGTGCACCTGATGGTGCTGCTGGTGGACGAGCGCCCCGAGGAAGTCACGGACTTTCGCCGCGAACTGCCCAAGGCCGAGCTGTTCGCCTCCTCCAACGACGAGGACGTGGAAAACCACCTGCGCATCGCCGACATTGCCATCGAGCGCGCCAAGCGTTTGGTGGAAGTGGGGCGCGATGTGGTCTTACTAATAGATTCGCTCACCCGCCTGGCCCGCGCCCACAACGCCGCCCGCGGCACATCCGGCCGCACGATGACGGGCGGTTTGGACGTGCGCGCCTTGGAAAAACCCCGCCAGATTTTCTCCGCCGCCCGCAACACCGAAGACGGCGGCTCCCTGACCATCGTGGCCAGCGCCCTCATCGAGACGGGCAGCCGCATGGACGACCTGATTTTTCAGGAATTCAAAGGCACCGGCAACATGGAGATGGTGCTCGACCGCAAAGCCGCCGAGCTGCGCATCTGGCCCGCCATCAACCTCGGGGCCTCCGGCACGCGCAAGGAGGAGCTGATCATGGATGAGGACACCCTGCAAGCCTCGCACTTCCTGCGCCGCGCCATGGCCGGAGCGAAAATCGAAGACGCCACCGAAACCCTCATCACCCGCCTGGAACAAACCAAAACCAACGCGGAATTCGTGCGCTTGCTGTCGAAATCGTGAGTGCTGTTTGAGTGGCGGTTCGTGAGTTTTCTGGTTGCCATAAGGGAAGTGATGGCAAAAATCAGAAGGAATGTCTTCTTTAAAACTTCTTCCCCTGTGGGCGCTTGCGCTCGGTGGTTTTCTCTTTGGCGGCACTGGTAATATTAATCCTGCCAAGGGGCCGGTCGATTCGGCGGCGCTCTACGATTTGCAGTACCGCCCGCAGTTTCACTTTAGCGCGGCGCGCCAGTGGCTCAACGACCCCAACGGGCTTGTTTATTTCGACGGCACTTACCATTTGTTTTACCAGAGCAACGCCGGGTGGTGCCATGCGGCCAGCTCGGATTTGCTGCATTGGGTGCAGTTGCCGCAGGCGCTTTTTGAGGACGAGCTGGGGCAATGCTACTCGGGCACGGCGGCGGTCGATTGGAACAACACCGCGCAATTGCAAAAGGGGCAGTTGCCGACCTTGCTGGCCTTTTACACCGGCTGGCCGAACAAAAAGGATGTCGAGAAAAACGGCGAGAAAAACGCCACGCAGTGCATGGCCTACAGCAACGACGGGGGATTTAACTGGACAAAATACGAGCACAACCCGATCCTGCCGTTTTGGGGGACAGGCTCGCGCGATCCCAAGGTGTTTTATCATGCGCCGTCCGAGCATTGGGTCATGATCCTGTTCACCACCAAGCATGGCAACAACGTCAACGAGCAAAACAAGGTCAACGGCTTTTCGACCTTTATTTCTAAAGACCTCAAAAATTGGGAGGAGACGGACTTCACGCCGGATCGTTTCGAATGCGCCGATTTGTTCGAGCTGCCCGTGCAGGGCGGAGAGCCGGGGATGAAAAAATGGGTGATGGTCGACGGCAACGGCACCTATTTTATCGGGACGTTTGACGGCAAAAAATTCACGCCCGAAACCGAGCGGCACCGCGGGGACTGGGGAGGGGTGCTTCGCCAGCACTTCATGGCCACGCAAACCTGGAGCGACATGCCGCAAGGTCGCCGCGTGCAGGTGGCCTGGATGCGCCATTTCGACCGCAAGATTTTCCCGCAAAAAGGCATGCCCTTCAACCAACTCATGACATTCCCCGTTGACCTCACGCTGCGCATGACGCCGCAAGGCCCGCGCCTGTTTAGCTGGCCTATCCCCGAGATCAAAAAACTCCACGGGCAAAGCTGGAGCACCGAGGGCGCCCAACAGATGCAACAGGACGCCCGCCCCTTGGACACGCGGCTGGACGCCAACGACATTTTTATCGAAATACAGCCGCGCGGCGCGGCCAAGGCCGGCGTCGAAATCCGCGGGGAAAAAATCGTGTACGACCCCCAAAAACAGGAACTGGATCTGTGGGGCAAAAAGATGCCCGTCACGCTCGACGAGGACGGCGTGCTGCGCCTGCGCGTTTTGCTTGACCGTTGCGGTATCGAGGTCTTCGCCCAACAGGGCCGCGAACGCGCGAGTCTCGTGTTTTTCCCCGATGACGCAAACCGCTCGCTCACCCTCATTGCCGAGACACCCAAAGACGCCGACGCCCCCATCCTGCGCAGCCTGAACATCATCGAAGTGCGCTCGATCTGGTGATCTTTTTTACACCTTCGCCGCGCAATGCTGTTGACTTGGGGCAGCTAAAAAAAGGAGGATCATTTGCACCCAAAGAAAACGTTTTCGAGGTGCCTTAAAACAGGCCGACGCACTCATCAACCCCACTGAAAAGGAAACTTACCATGACTATTTGTTACAAGAAATTCTACGGCTTGGTCGCCTACTGCGAAAAAGAGGAAATTTTTAAGGGCAAGGTGATTTTTACAAACAAGAAAGTGACGTTTAAGGCGAGCACTGCCGCCGAGTTGAAGAAAAACTTTCACGCTGCCGTTGACAAGTACCTCGCCGATTGCAAGCGCAGCGGCAAAAAGCCCCTCAGGCAGTTCGACGGTTCCTTGAAGGTCAAGATCGATCCGTGGCACCACATGCGTTTGGCGTTTATCTGCGAGGAGCAAAACAGGAGCATGGACGAAATGGTCGACGAAATCCTTGAAAAATCGGTTTGAGGGCGTTTGGCTGGCGGGTTTTGCGCGCCTTGGGGCATTCTGTCTTAACGGGATCTGCTTTCCTGTTGACTTGATCCTGTAAAAAAAGAAAAGATTGTCCTTTCAACGAATTAAAAGTCAGCGCATGCAGAATTTTGCGAACCAATGCCTCGACATGGCCCGCGCCATCTTGAGCCGGAACCTCGAAGCGATCAACGAAGACGGCAGCGTCACGGCGATGGAGGGCGAAGCGGCCCGTCCTGACGAGTCCGGCCACGCCGCCCACGCCATCGGCGAATTTTACCGTGCCACGGGCGAGGGCTACCTGGGCAACTACGACCTCATCGACTTGACCGCCCGCGCCATCACCGCGCAGGCCTTCGGCCCCGAGAGCGAGAACGGGCTGGCGTATTCGGCGATGGGGCTTTTGTCCTTCGGCGTGAGCAAAGACCGCAACCCCGTGTGGGAGCGTTTGCTCGACGAAACCCGCGAGCACCTCGACCGCGGCTTGCTGGCCCGCAGCGATTACGACAACCATTTTCAGGCCTTTAATATTGCCAAGAGCGTCGCGCGTTTCAGCGTGGGGCTTAGCAAAAAGGACGAGACGGGCAAACTCATCGACCGCTTCATCGAGCGCATTCAGCAGCACTCAACGGGCGGTTATTGCGACGACCATCCCACGGGATTGGGCGGGCAGTTCGATATTTACGGGGTGATGAACTTCGTGTTCATCCGCCAGGCGCTGCAACTGCACGCCAACATCCATTTGCGCGAACGCAAGCTGCCGAGCCTGCGCACTTATGCCGAAAAGGTGTTGCGCATGTTGCCCGACCTCGTGCGCCAGGACGGTCTGGGCTGGGATTTCGGCCGCAGCGTGGGCGCCTACGGGCAGATGCACCTGATCAGCCTCATCATGCAAAGCATGCGCGACGGCTGGATCAGCGAGGAACAAAAGCCGCAGTACCTCGACATCCTGCGCCGCTTGTTCCAGTTCTTCTTTGTCACCTACCTCGATCAGGAAAACGGCGTGCTCATGATCCGCGACGCCGAGCGCGACACGAGCGAGAACCACACCTCGCGCATGGCCAATTTCGACGGCGCGCGCTATCTGTGCCAGTGGGCGCGTTTGGCCAAAACGATCGGCGGCGACATGGCGCAAGCCAAGTACGTGCCTGCCAGAACGGCCGGGCGCTGGATCATTTTCGACTCCCGTATCAAGAAAGACCAAGGGCTTTTTATTTATCAGGACAACACCAGCGGCCTGCATGTGAACATTCCGCTGATCAGCGGCGGGGACTACCACACCAGCGACTCGCTCGCCTTCCCGCACGCTCCCGGAATTTTCGACTGGCCGGTCAACCAGTACCTGCCGTGCTACCTGCCGGAATTGACCATCAACGGCAAGGCATTCATCCCCGCCTTTTATGGCAAGCGCTGCGTGTCGGGCTTGGGGATCCGCAATTCCTTCTTCCTGCGTTACGAGCAGCCGGAATTGATCACCTGCGACGAGCAGATCGTCAACGGCGTCGGTTCGTGCAAGGTTAACTGGACTTTCTGCGGCGGCAAGATCACCAGCGAGTTTATTTTCCAGGTGAAAAGCCAGGTGCAGCTCGACAAGATGCGCTACGTGATGCCCATCGGCGCGCCGCATTCGCATTACCGCCTGCCCACGACTTTCAGCCTCGGCGCCGAAAGCCTGCGCGCGGCCGTCATCAAGGACGACTTTCAGGCCGTCTGGGCCGACACGCAAGTGGTGGCCAACGACCCCGCCTACCGCGGTTACTGGGGCAACATCAATTATATCCAAACCCTCCAGCGCAACCACCCGCTCATCATGCGCCCCGGCCAGCAATACCGCCTGGTCGTGGAATTCGAACCGGACATCCAGTTCGCCGACGAGTAAGCGAGAAATTTCAAAGCATAAAAAGGGCGGCATTGAAGATCAGTGCCGTCCTTTTTATGTCTTTTTGCAAAGTGTTTTTCCGGATGCGAAAAATTTTCCCTTCAGAAAATCCCAGAAAAAGGTTTCCTTTACAGCGACCGTACCACCGTGCGGGCGATGCCTTGCACGAGCAGTTCGGTGACGGGGTGGAAACTCGGGTACTTGGGGTTTTCGGACTTTAAATAGGGGGTGCCGGTGGCCGGGCGGATGAAGCGCTTGAGGGTGGACTCGCCGTCGATCAGCGCGGCCACGATGTCGCCGTTGCGCGGGATGCCCGGTTCGATGACGACGATGTCTCCGTCGTGGATCCCCGCGTCGATCATGCTCTCGCCGCTGACTTTGAGGGCGAAGGGGTTTTTTAACATGCGTCCTACGGTGCGCACGCCAATTTGCATGCGGCCGATTGCCTCGTCGGTCTCGATCAAATCCGGGAAGCCCGCGGCGATGGTGCCGTAGATGGGGATATCCATCATTTCGGGCGCTTCTTCCACCTCGGGGAAGGGGATCATTTTGGCCGCGGGTGTTTTGGGCGCGGCGGTTTTGGGTTTCATGTTATGCAGTTGGTAAGCGCGCGAGCGCCCGCTCATTTTGACAAGGTGGCCCTTGCGTTCCAGCGCGCGCAAGTGCCCGGCCACGGCATTGGTGCTGGCAAAGCCGAAGTGCTGCTGAATATCGCGAATACTCGGCCAGTAGCTTTCCTTTTGGAAGTGATCCTGCAAGAATTCCAGAATCGCCTTTTGGCGCTGCGTGAGTTCCTTCTTCATAGTGCTCAAATGCTGACATGAACGCTTGTTCACGTCAATCGAATTTTGCCGTCCTTTTAGAAAAAAGATTGTTAGGAAAATTAGACAGTTGATATGCTCGGGCAATAGGCCTTAGAAATAATTGTGCATTCGAGTAAATTTGCTTGAATTTCCCTTCTTCACATAACCCGAAAAACCCTTCTAGTCTATGAGAAATACCCTTCTGTCCCTGTCCGTGTGCGTGTGTTCGCTGGCGGCGCTTAACGCTGCCACGCTGACAAACACCCTGTCTTTTAACACGACCGATGGCAATTGGAACGTCGCCGGCAATTGGAACGAAAACTCCACGACGGCCAGTTACATTCCGGGCGCCGAGATGGCGGCCATCATCGGGCTGAATACCAGCGCGGTCATTAACGACGGGGCCACTTACGCAGCGGGCAACTTGTGGGTGCGCGGCGGCACGCTGACGGTCAGCAGCGGCACGCTCGCGGTTAACCGCGCCGCCGACGCGTTTGTGCAATGGGGAGCAGGGCAGGCCAACGCCACGTCGACTCTTTACATCGGCTCGGGCGGCACGGTGACGAACGTCGGCGCCAATGTCGTTTTCGGCCAAGGCAACAATTCCACCAACAGCCTGGTTGTCGACGGCGGCACTTTTTCGATGCTCGCCAACAACATGCTCATGATCGGCATGGGCACCGGCGGCGAGGCGTTGCGCAATTCCACGACAATGACGGTCACCAACGGCGGCACCTTTAGCTCTTTGGGCGTTGTCAGCGTGGGGCGCGACGCGTATTCCACGGGAAAAATTATCGTGGACAACTCTTACTTCAAAACGACCGGCGCGGTTAATGTGGGCGACAATAATATCACGAGCATGGGCGAGCTGGTGCTCACCAATGCCTCGTTTTCCTCCGGCAACATGACGATCGGCAACTTGGGCGGCGGCACGTTGTTTGTCTCCGGTGCCACAGCCAACGTTTCGGTGGCTAACACCGTTGTGGCGCTGGGTTCAACCGGCACACTGTCCGTCAC
>JAKPNF010000110.1 GCA_029548565.1 Verrucomicrobiota bacterium | reverse complement strand
AATTTTCCGCCGCTAAAGACGGCCAAGCCCTTGCCCGAGTAAGTCACATTGTCGCCGATGGCGAGCTGGCCGCGGCCTTCCTTGTCGTTGCCCACGAGCAGCTCGCCGCCTTGCAGTAGCAGGATGCCGGAGCAGCCCGTTGTCACCGAAGAGGCACCCGGCACCAGCAGCAGCGCGAAGTCCACCTGCGCGCCCCTGGCGATGATAAGGGTGGAGTCGCGCTTGTCGTGCCCTTGGCCGATGTGAACGATTTCGGGGTTGCTCACCTTCGAATTGATGATGGCGGTGCACCCGTGTGGGATGTGGATCATGCTCCAGCCTTCCGGCGCTTTTTTTTGCCGCCAGGAGGAGGCGTCTTTCCAAATGCCCTTTTCCACCCCGAAAATAAAACGGGGGATGTATTTGTAATAATCGAACTTGGCGTCTTCGGGCAGTTTTAAATTTTTGGGCGGGTCGCTGAGCGTCTGCGCCCAAAGCGCGCCGCCTGTCAGCAGCGCCGCCAGAAGTGAAAAGCGGAAGATTTTTTTAATCATCATGGAAATTTTAATTTTAAAGCACTCGTGTCAATATCCCGCGACACCCTCATCACATCTTCGAATTTTTGTTCTTTCAATGAAAAAAGCCGCCGTCTTTTGGGTTCGGACGACGGCTTTTCAAATTTCCCAACACCTAGCAGCGGCGGCGCGCGACCACCAGCAAGCCCAGCAACCCGAGCAATGCGCCGGCAAATGCGGGTTCCGGAATGGCTGCGGAGATCGTCGCCATCAATCTGTTGTTGTCGAGATCCAGGCGCTCGACGATTTTCCACAAATCCGTGTCGTAGCCGACAATATTCGCGGAGAGCTTTGAAATCCCGCTGATATCATCATAGTCCAGCAGCACGATCTCGCCCTCGCCGGTGATGACGAGATTCGCCAAGTCGATCGTGATGACAGTGTCCACGAGCACTTCCAGCTCACCCAGCGAAATCGCGCCCAAACTGGTCTGATCGCCGGAGATCGTCAGCGTGACATCGCCGCCATTGAGGACGGTCTTGCCATCGACCGCGGCGCCGCTTTGCAAGCGCAGCGTGTTGGCCTTCACATAATTGCCCGGCGTGCCGTCAAGCGCACCGACAAACAGCGCGCCGGAATAACTGCCGCCATCGCGCACGGCAAAAACATCAGCCGAGGCCGTGCCCGTGCCGCCGACTGCCAAATGCCCGCCAGCGCCCACCAGCAGTGTTCTGCCAACGCTCAATTCTCCGGCGGTGATTGAGGCCGTGCCCGTGCCACCGTCAGCAATCGCCACATAAAAGCCAAGATCGGCCGTGACCGAACCGCCGGTCTGGCTGTAGTAGCCGTGTCCGCCATTGCCGATCGAGATCTCGGCGTTTTTGGCGTTAATGGTGGCCTGGTCGGTGATCGAGACTGTACCCGTGGCTCCGGCAGCGCCGCCCACATAAAGCCCGCCCTGGTACTCGCCCAGCGGATCGTCCGCGCCGAGCACCAAGGATGAAGTGCCTGTCAACGACACTGTGCCGTGCGAGTTCACATGCGAGCCCGCGGAGAGCACCTTGGCGTTAAGCACGGCCCCTTCGGAAATATTGATGGTGCCTTTGTTGCCTCCCTGATCACCCCCGCCGATATTGCCCCAGGCGCTGATCGTCATTTTGGCATTACCGGAAAGGTCTACCAACGGCGTTGAGTTGTTGACATTGCCCATCACAAAGGTCTGGGTGTACAAGCTGCCGCCGGTCATCGCGATCGTGCCCGTGCTGCCAGCGCCCTGCCCCATATTCAGACGGCCTGTGCCTGCCGAATTGGAGACGACGACGGAGCCGCCGGAGATCGTCAAAACGCCCTTGCTGTTGGCAGCGGCGCCCGCGACATTCAAGTTGTTGGTTTGGATCAAACCGCCGGAAACATTGACAGAACCGCTGGAATTTTCTCCGGCACCGATAACCATCATCAGCGCGGAAACGCTCGCGCTGTCGGCCACGGAAATAGTGCCGATAGAACCTTTGCCCGCGCCCGCCGTCAAATTGCCCGCCAGCATGTTGAGCGAGGAGGTGCCCGTCAACGACAG
>JAKPNF010000104.1 GCA_029548565.1 Verrucomicrobiota bacterium | reverse complement strand
ACGTGGGCTTTCTAGCCCGTGCCGCAAAGGCAAAGGCTGGCGCCGGCGCGCGTGCGCGGTAGGGACATAAGTGCGCCCGCCGCCTTTGCGCGTATGAAAAAACCGTCTTGCCGGACGGTTTTTTCATGTCCCCGAACCTTGCGCGTGGCGCTTAGATATCCTGTTTTTTAAGCGTCAAGGGCAGTTTATGCGCGCCTTGGCGGAAGCTGCCCCCGATCTCACTAAAATCCTTTTTAAGGGAGCCCTTGAAAGACACATTTAGCGCGGGCATGGAAAATTCAAGCGCGGAATTTTCAAGCGAGCACTCAGCGACGGCCATTTCGCCGCCGCCCTGGTCGGGGCTGGCGCTGTAGACGGCGTAGCCTTTCTCGCACGGTTTGAACAGCAAACGGAACCGCAATTTTTGTCCGGGAAAATTCAAAACGCCTTCATAGGTGCTTGCGAGTTTTTCGGTTTCGGGTGTTTTGGCAATGACGGCGGCCCCGTCGGGATTTTTACAGTGCGCGCGCATGCGTTCGAGTTTTAGGTTCGTGTGAAAGGCGCCCTGCTGGAAAGTGCCGTCGAGGGAATCGAATTTTGCGTCGAATTTGCCTTTGTAGGAAAGGCCCAGCGCCGCCACTTTTAGCTCGAGGCGCCCGTTTTTGAGCGAAAATTCGGAGGCTGGGATTTCGGCAGGACTTTGGTCGGGACTAACGATGGTTATGGCGTGAGATCCCCGTACTTCCTTGACGAGAATGCGCAGTCGCAGCGGCTGACCGGGAATTTGGATGACACCTTCAAAAGAACCGCAGGCGCGCGCGTCGAAGGCAGTGTTTTCTTTGGAAGCGGCGGCCTCGGTGCTCAACAGCGACATGCCGGAAATAACGAGTGCTGGAATGATGAAGCGTAGCGCGATGTCACCGCCGATCAGTCCTGTTAAAAAGCCGCCCCAGAGTTTGGCGCCTTTTAGGTTGCAGGAGGTTTTAAAGGCTTTAAACATCCAAAAAACAGCCAGGGCGAAAAAGACAAGGGAGGCCAGCAGCCCCAGGATTTGAAGAAAAGAGATATTCATAAGATCATCTGTGGTTAAGGGTTGGTTATGCAGGACAGCCCATGCGCACAGCAGCGAAACCAGCAGCGGGGCTTGCGCCAGCGCGGTTGTGCCGTACACGTCGATCGGCCGAATTTTTGAAGTGGATAAAATGACGCCCGCGACTAAAAAGAATGTCGCCGGAACGAGCCAAATGAACCCTTGCGCCAAAAGGTTGACTGCCCAATGCAATTGCCCCGCGTAGCCGATATGCAGCAACGCGTCGAAAAGAAAGCCGCTATAATGGCAGGCGGTGGCCGCCAACAAGAGGACAAGTAAACCCAACGCCAGCGCCCGTGCGCCCGCGATTTTTTCGAAAGGGTTTGCGATGAATTTTAGGAGGCTCATAATTTTGGGATGGTGCAAGTTTTAACTACGCGTTTTGATTTAGTTTTTCGATGAGGTCGTCGATCATGTTGCGTACGGTGGGGTAACTTAGTTGCATTTGTTGGGACATGGTTTTTAGGCTGCCGCTGGATTTTATGAAATCGAGGGCTAGTTGTTGTTGCTCGGGGCTTAGGCGTAAGAGGGCGGGCAGGGGGAATTCTCCCGACACTTTTGTCTGGCAGTTCTCACAGCAAAGCTGCGTGATATGCAGTGCGTGGGCGCAGCTGGGGCAGAGGGTTGGTAGTTTTTTGAGGTCTGGCATGCCTGTTTTTTTAACATTTATTGTAATTTAGTCAAGTCTTGACTTAATAAAGTTAAAAAGACCTTCACTTTTTTTAATGAGAGATTGGTTTGTTTGTTATAAGGATCCTTGTGTGCGGGCTTTTAAGGATGTCTCTTGAAATGTCTCTGAAAAGGGAAAGTGAGAAAAGAATCACCTAAATTGGTTGACGCAGGTGCTTAAAGAAACGGGTGTTCGTAGCCTCTGTATACTTTTGCCACAGTTGTACCTGCCAGGAAAACTATGGGTACCAGTTCAACGTCGACATGTTGCGCATCGAGCGCTAAAGCGCCACCCCTTGCGTTCGTTTATAAAATGGCTCGCTGCACAAAA
>JAKPNF010000093.1 GCA_029548565.1 Verrucomicrobiota bacterium | reverse complement strand
TTGTTCATAATAGGATGAGGATTGAAAAATTTATTCGGATTGCGGCGGGCGTGGAAACGGCGGCGGGCGCGGCGCGGCAACCGGCCGCAGCAGCGGGTCGTCCGGGTGTTCGATGAAGTGGCGCACTATCGCCTTGGCCGCGCGGCGCATCTGCCAGGCGAAGATTACCGCAAATAAAAACATGGGGAAATAGAATCCCACGCAGATAAACCACATTTTTAAGAACGCGCTGGCGGCCTCCGGTTCCGGCATGCCGGGAAGGGTTGCCATCATAAGCAACATGATGACAAATTGGGCGGCCATCGCCACAAACGGGTAGCCCAGCACCAGCACCAGCGACCACAGGCTTATTTTTGCGCGGGAGGTTCCGCAGGCTTCCAGCAGGCGGTTGGCGTCGACGCGGTAGCCGATCGGCATCGCGAACGCCCAATAAAGATTAAAATACGGGATGAGCAAAAAGCCCGCCGCCCTGCCAGGCGTCGTGCGCCTCCATTGCGACGGTATCACCGCCCAGCACTTGTGCAACAACATCAACGTCAAAACGATGGCGGCAATGCCCACGGCCATCAAAAACAACATCGACTGCGGCCCATGCATATTAAATTCTTGCCCGAACATGAAAACCGCCTGCAGCACAAAAGAAAAATAATACAACAGCAGCAAGCCAAACCCGCCAAAAAAACGCGTGTCCAGTTGCCGGAGATCCTCTGGGGTGTAACGCTGCTGCATGAGCGAGAAAGGTATGTTCGGATTGTCGCGCATACGAGGCGCCATAGGCAATCTCATTTATGCGTAAAAATACTGAATCTCCCGCGTGGGGTGAAAAACACAATGGCGGCAGACCGTATTTTCCGTTAATCTGGTGATTTATTGCCTCATGTGGTACCTATGCCTCACCGCGCTGATTTGGGCGCTTTCCATCACGCTGATCGGCAACGCGCTGACGGGGCCGGACGTGTTTTTTGTGGCGGCGGCGCGCATGGGGCTGGCGCTGGGGCTGTTTTTGTTTTTCCTGAAACCGCAGGCGGTGGACAAAAAAACGGCGCTTAGGCTCATGGGTATCGGCGCGGTGCAGTACGCGGTGATGGCGATCTTATACCTGTTCGCGTTTCGGATTTTAAAATCCTACGAGGTGGCGCTGTTCACGATCACGACGCCCTTTTGGGTGATGCTTTTAAGCGACGCGAACAAGCGCGCGATCCGCCCCGCCTTTTGGGTGGCGGTGCTTTTGTCGATACTGGGGGCGTGGCTCTTGCAGCCGCAGCGCGAGTTGCACTGGGGATTATTAAAAGGCTTTTTGCTCGTGCAGGCGGCGGACTTTTGCTTCGCGTGGGGGCAAGTGTCTTACCGCAAATTGCGCCGCGCGCAAACGGAATTGGTCGACTCACAGATTTATGCCTACGTGTACCTCGGCGCCTTTGTGTGCGCGCTGATCGCGCTCGTGCTATGGGGGGATTTTTCGCAGGGGCTTTCGCTCTCGCCCAAACAGTGGGGCGTGCTTTTGTGGCTTGGGCTGATCTCCTCGGGGCTGGCGTTTTTCCTGTGGAACAAGGGGGCGGTGCGCACCAACCCGGGGACGCTCGCGGCCGCCAACAATTTGAAAATCCCGCTGGCCGTGGGGCTGGCCTGGTGTTTGTTTGGCGAGATGCCGCAAGCGCTGGGCACCACGCAGTTCGTCCTGGGGGCGGCGCTCATTTTTATCGCCATGGCGCTGCCCTTGTTCAATGCTAAAAGGACATGAGCAAAACGCCCGTTTACGTCATCGGCCACAAGAACCCGGACGCCGACAGTGTCTGTGCTGCCATCGCCTACGCGGCCTTCCAAAAGGCGCGCGGGGCCGACGAGTACATCCCGGCGCGCGCGGGCAACTCCAACGCCCGCATCGACGCGCTGATGGGCCGCTTCAACACCGCCCTGCCCGTTTTGATCAACGACGTGACCCCGCGCGTGCGCGACGTGATGGCCACAACGCCCCACACGCTTTTACAAGGCGCCACTTGCGCCGAGGCGCTGGAACTCATCGACCGCCACGACATCCGCGCCCTGCCCGTGCTGGACAAAGACGGCCGCGTCAAAGGCGTTTTGAGCATCTTTCACCTCGGCGAATTTTTCGCGCCCAAGCCGCGCGACCCGCGGCAGATGCGCCGCGTGCACACCAGCGTCAACGCCGTGCTCGGCGCGCTCAAGGCGCAGGCGCTGCACCTGCACCAGCCCGAGCGCAAGGAGGACATTTTTTTGCGCGTGGGCGCGATGGACGTGAAAAGTTTCGGCCGCTTCAGCGCCACCGACGGCATCGCCCCCGAGCAAAGCTGCGTGATCGTCGGCGACCGCAGGGACATTCAGTTATGCGCGATCGAGATGGGCGTGCGCGCTCTGGTGATCACCGGCAACCTCACACCGGAGCCCGACGTGCTCGCCCTGGCCAAAGAAAAAAACGTCTGCCTGATAAAAAGCCCGCTGGACACCGCCACCACCGCCTG
>JAKPNF010000071.1 GCA_029548565.1 Verrucomicrobiota bacterium | reverse complement strand
GATTTTGCGGCGCGTTCTCCCAGCAATTCCAGCACGCGGTCGAGCTTGGTTTCGAGGCTGCCCAGGTGTTTCCCCATATTCGCGCCTTGTTTGTGCGCCGCCTTTTTCTGCACCAAAAGCAATTCCAGCGCCTCGGCCACCATCTGGGAGAAGGGCTCGCCCTTGCGCAGCGACGCTTTCGCCCGCTCGTAGAGCTCTGGCTCCAACGAGACACTTATTTTTTGGCTGCGGCGGTGCATCACTGAACAAATTGTGAGGCCGCTTATTTTAAATGTCAAAATTTCCTTGAAAAACCGCGAATGGTAGTACAGTGTACTACCAACGGAAGGATTGTTTTTATTTCCCATTCCTGCCGAAATCCAACATCAAACACACAAAACTCATGAAAAGAAAAACAAAACCCACCCGCGGCCAAGTCCAAGTCAGCATCTCCATGAACCCCGAGCTGATCGCCAAAATCGACGCCGGCGCCGCCGCCGACATGCGCACCCGCTCCAACTACATCTGCGTGGTTATGGAACAGTTCATCGCCCAAAAAGAGAAAAAAGGCACCGTCACAGGCTGATTTATCGGCATCAGCGTGCAAGCCATCTTCCCGCCAGTGGCTTGCAGCTCACGACAAAGTTGTATGCTTCTCCCATTACTTTGCCTCTTATCGCCTCGGGAAAATCGCCAAATTACAACGTCCCTTTTCCGTGCGCAAAAGGCACTCCAATACCTTCAGCCCTGCGCAAATAAACACGGTTCCAAACCTCAAGGCATACTCGGCACGATGACATTCGGCGCGGCGACGGGGGTACTGATATTGGCGGGGTTGACGGATGCGCCGGGGTAGCGCTCGGGCCAGATTTTACGCATGACGGCGGTCAACAGGGCTTGCGAATTTTTGGAGAGTTTTTCGTTTTCCAAAATGTAGGCGAGGTACTGCTTGGCCAGTTGTGAACGCGCCGCGTTGCCGATGACCGATTGCAGCAGCCCCGCGAACGCCTTGCCCTTCCAAAATTCGTCGACGTGCTCGTCGCTGACGGGTTCCTTGGTGTCTTTCGACTCGCGCAGCACGCGCTCGGGCGCCTTGGCGTAGGGCAGCAGTTCAAAGCCCTCGCACATGCGCTTAAGCGGCGCGTAAAGCCCCGTGGCAAAAAATTCGCCCCACAGCCAGTCGATGTCCGAAGGCGCGGAGAGTTTCGCGTACGGCTCCGGGAATTTTATCTCGCGCACCTGGGATTGGTAGGCGGCCTCGTCGACGCTCAGGCGCCCGGCATCGATTTCCGGCTGGCCCAAAAGCGCGTAGAGTAAAATGATTTTCAAACGCTGAACGGCGGAGGCTTCCTTGAAATGCGCGTCGAGTTTGGGCACCAAAAACATGTACTTGTCGAAGGCGTATTTGTAGAAGGACAGCAGCACGAAATTATAGCCCCAGGCCGAACCGCTTTGCTCGAACGAAACCTCGTCCGACAAGAACGACAGCCACAGCCAGTCGGGGTCGGGATTCATGCAATACATGATGTGACCGAGCTGCAACTGCTCGGGCGTGAAGCGGTCTTCCTCGGGCTGCACCCATTCGGCCAGCTCCACCTGCTGTTCTTTTTGAAACGTCTGCCCCGTCAGCAAATCGCGGAACTCGACCGTAAAGGAGTAAGTGCCCACCGGGTCGTTGTCCGCGAAGGTCAGCCCCACAAACTGCGCGGGCACCTGCAGCATGTCCGGGTCGTGCGAAGTGCCGCTGATGCGGTAGTCCGTCAGAATGGGCTGGGTCTGCTCGCCGATCTTTTTAAAGAGCGAATAACTCAGATCAAAACGGTCCTGCCCCGAGAGCGAATAACCCTTCACAAACGGAATGAGCGACACCCGTTGCCCGCGGTAAACGCGCTGCACATTCGTCACATGCGCGCCGGTGTTGGCGGGCACCCTCACCCACCAGTCCAAGGTCGGCGACTGCTCGGTGATCACAAAGGCCCCGTCCAATTTCGAAGGGCTTTTTGGCTCGATGTCCCCCCAAGCCAATGCCGCGGATAAAACCCCTGCCAAAAAAATAAAGCGCAAACGTATCATGGTCGATGCCGGTAGTTTTACGATGCGCCAAAAGGCGGGATGCGTCAAGGCGTTATCCGGCCAAACGCAGCGCCAAAAAGCGCAAAACCTTTGACGCCGCGCGGCGCCGCGCTTCATAATCGGGATTTGAATTTCTCTCTCGTTTCTCAACCCGCAAAGACTTATGGCCACTGCTGAATTTGACTATCAAGACCCGTTTCCGCTTTCCAAGGACGACACGCAATACACGCTGCTGAGCAAAGAGGGCGTGCAGCTCGCCGAATTTGAAGGCCAGCAAATCATAAAAGTCTCCCCCGAGGCGCTGACCTTTTTGGCGCGCGAGGCTTTTAAGGCCGTCGCCTTCAAGCTGCGTCCTGCTCACTTGGCACAGGTGGCCGCCATCCTCGACGACCCCGAGGCCAGCCAGAACGACAAGATGGTGGCGCTGACCATGCTGCGCAACGCGGAAGTCGCCGCGCAGGGCGTGCTGCCCTTTTGCCAGGACACGGGAACGGCCACCATCGTCGGCAAAAAAGGCCAGCGCGTGTGGACGGATTTTGACGACGCGCAGGCTTTGAGCAAAGGCGTGTACGAAACCTACACACAGGAAAACCTGCGCTATTCGCAGACGGTGCCGCTAGACATGTTCAAGGAGAAAAACTCCGGCACCAACCTGCCCGCGCAGATCGACCTGTTTGCCACCGAGGGCGCCGCCTACAAATTTTTGTGCGTGGCCAAAGGGGGCGGCTCGGCCAACAAGACTTATCTCTTTCAGGAAACCAAGGCGCTGCTCAACCCCGAGAGCCTCGAAAAATTCCTCACGGAAAAACTCCGCTCCTTGGGCACCGCCGCCTGCCCGCCCTACCACGTGGCGGTCGTCATCGGCGGCACCAGCGCCGACGCGTGCTTGAAAACCGTCAAGCTCGCCAGCACAAAATACTACGACCACCTGCCCACCCAGGGCAACGACGGCGGACAGGCGTTCCGCGATCTGGAATGGGAAAAACGCCTGCTCAAAATCGCGCAGGACAGCGGCATCGGCGCGCAGTTCGGCGGCAAATATTTCGCGCTCGATGTGCGCGTGGTGCGTTTGCCGCGCCACGGCGCCTCGTGCCCTGTGGGGCTGGCCGTTTCGTGTTCGGCCGACCGCAATGTGAAGGCAAAAATCGACAAGGATGGCATCTGGCTTGAGCAGCTCGAGGAAAACCCCGGCCGCTTCATTCCCGAAAATCTGCGCACTTTCAGCGACGCGAAGGACGCCGTCAAAATTGACCTGAACCGCCCGATGGCGGAGATTTTAAAGGAGCTTTCCAAATACCCCGTCACGACGCGCCTGTCACTTTCCGGCACCATCGTCGTGGCGCGCGACATCGCCCACGCAAAACTCAAGGAGCGCATCGACGCGGGCGAAGGCCTGCCACAGTATCTGAAAGACCACCCCGTCTATTACGCGGGCCCCGCGAAAACACCCAAGGGTTACGCATCCGGTTCCTTTGGCCCGACCACGGCCGGCCGCATGGACAGCTACGTCGACTTGTTCCAGAAAAACGGCGGCTCAATGGTCATGATCGCCAAAGGCAACCGTTCGCAACAAGTGACCGACGCCTGCAAAGCCAACGGCGGGTTTTATCTGGGTTCCATCGGCGGCCCCGCCGCGCTGCTGGCC
>JAKPNF010000166.1 GCA_029548565.1 Verrucomicrobiota bacterium | reverse complement strand
ATGACGGATGCTGCGCATCCTGCGTGCGTTCGAGAGAGGTATTTTGCAATGTGGCGTTCGTTTTGCGTCAGCCAAACATTTCAAAAGTTTTTGAAAAAAAGGGGGTGCGAGGGAGCCCCTTTTTTTTCAACGTAGCGAGCTATTTATAAGCGAGCGGCTGCTGAAAGCTGCCGCCAAAAGGGCTTTCTCCCGCGCCTCATTCCTTAAATTTCATCTTCCTCGTCTTCGTCCTGGTCTTTGCGCAGGTTCATCACGAACTCGCTGAAGACCGCGGCGCGTTGGCGCTCGCGCTTTTCCTCGCGGACTTCTTCGGCGGTTTTGGACTCGTTGGCTTTTTCGATTTCCACGCGCAACTTCACCAGCGCCTCGCCCTCTATCTGGCGCACGCGCTCGCGGGTGATGCCCAGTTGTTGGCCGACTTCCTCGAGGGTGCGCGGGGGTTGTTCGTCCAGTCCAAAGCGCATGCGCAAAATCTCGCGCTCGCGCTCGCTCATGAGCTTTAGGCGCTTGCCCAGTTCCTTGCGCAGGCCGCTGGAGAGCAACGATTGCAGCGGCGTGGCGGCGCTCTCGTCGGCGATCAGGCTGCCCAGCTCGTTGCCGTCCTCGCCGACCTTCGCATCAAGCGAAGCCGGCGGCAGGCGCATGAGTTTTAAATGCACGACCTTGGCCAGCGGCATGCCGACGACTTTGGCCACTTCCTCGTTGGTCGGCTCGCGCTTGTGTTTTTCGCGCAGTTGGTCGGTGGCTTTGGAGATGCGCGAAAGCTTTTCCGTGAGATGGATGGGCAGGCGTATCGTCTTGCCCTGGTTGGCCAACGCGCGCTTGACGCACTGCTTGATCCACCACGCCGCGTAGGTCGCGAACTTGACGTCCTTGCCCGGGTCGAAACGCTCGGCGGCCTTCATCAGGCCGATATTGCCCTCGCTGATCAAGTCCAGCAGCGGCACGCCGTAGTAGGCATAGTCCTTGGCAATGCGCACGACCAGCCGCAAATTGGACTGTATCATCTGCTCGCGGGCGCGCATGTCGCCCTTTTGAATGCGCTCGGCCAGTTCGCGCTCTTGCTTGACGGTCAACAGCGGGTAGCGCCCGATATCCTGCAAATAAAGTTCGAAAGTCCCCTTCTCTTGATGGGTAGCGGTGATTCCCGGATCGGACTGCATCTGCCGTGGCACATGGCGCTCCGAGAGAAGCTGGGGGGTTGAGGACATTTTCTTGTGGGGCGATGGCATTATCGACAGGCTAAAAGGCTTTTTCGCGCCAAAATTGAAACTTCTTTCCTTTGAGAGTGTTTTTATATTGTGCGGCGTAAAATCGCCTTTTGGGCGCGCCGGTGAAACAGTATGTCACATTTTTAACTCGTCCATCGTTTTTTTTCAATGAATCTTTTCATCTTGAAGACTTTTTTTTCAAAACGCCCGGTGCGCATATGCCTGCTGGTGCTGTTGCTGGTCGGCGCTTTTGCGGCGGGGCATGTGAGCGCTTCAAACGCCGAACTCGCGTATGGCCAGCAGTCTTTGCGCGAGCGCCGCGCCGCCGAACGCCAGCGCAATAAGGAGCGCGCGCAGAGCGATTTGGAAGGCATTTTGGCCACCCTTTCCAAAAACCCCGCCGACATGACGGAAGAAGAACTCGCCGAGCTGGCGCAGTATTTGAACAAGGAGCAGGCCATGCAGTTGTTCGAGGCGCTTGGCAGCCTTACAGGCCGCGAGCGCGACACGCTGATGCGCGCCTTTGTCGAGGCGTGGGCGGCCAAGGATCCGGCCTCGGCGGTGGCGGCGGTGCACACGATGCCGCCTTCGCGCCTGGGTTATTCGTTGCTTAACGCCGCGTTGGAGCATTGGGGCCAGAAAAACCCCAACGGCGCGCTCAAGTGGCTGGGCGAAAACCGCGGCGTGGAGCCCACCAGCGTCTACAACGAGCGCGTACAGCAAATCATGCGCGGCTGGGCGCAGAGCGACCCGGCGCTTGCGCTGAACTACGCGCTCACAGCCTTACCCTCCGGCAACCGCCGCGACGACGCCCAGCAATCCCAAATCGTGCGCACCATCGCCGCCGAGATGGCGCGCACAGGTAATATTTCGGAAGCGCTCACCCTTTTTGGAAACTTGCCCGAAGGCAACATGCGCACCCGCGCGCTGGACGCCGTCGTGCGCGAATGGGGCATGAGCGACCCGACCGGCGCGCTGGCTTGGGCGGCCGGTGCCGGCGAGGGCGCCGCGGCGCATCAAAGCACAATCCTGCGCTCGTGGAGCGAGAGCGACCCGGCGGCCGCCGCCCAGTGGATCGCCCTGCAGGATGTCGACGGCAAGCAAAAGGGCGAGTGGATGATGCAAACGATCGGCCAATGGGCACGCTACGATTTGGACTCGCCCGCCCAGTGGCTCAACGACCTGCCCAATTCCCCGGAAAAAGACGGCGCGGTCTTGGCCTTCACCAATTCCGCCGCGCGCGAAGACCCGCAAAGCGCGATCGCCTGGGCCTCCCAAGTTTCCGACGCCCAATGGCGCGACCGCGCGATGGCGATGGTGGCCGTGCAATGGAGCCGCGAGGATCCCGACGCGCTGAAAACCTACATAGCCACCGACCAGAGTTTGACAAACCAGCAGCGCGCGATTTTGCAAAACGTCGAGAAAAACGGGATGCGCGCGCTCATGCAAATGGGCTTTCCTTCCACCGGCATCGGCGGTGGCTCATTCAATATGCGCGAGCTGCGCTCGCTGGGCATCGGCGGCCCTGGCGGTGGCCCGCCTGGCGGCGGGCGCAGATAAAGCGCCTGCTGACAAGCGTGCTAAAAAAAGCGTCTTGCGAAAGACGCTTTTTCATTTTTTTGCAGTCCTGTAATAAGACTCTCTGCCGCGCGCGGCGCCGCACGTAAAAGTTATCTGCGGATTTTTTTCACCATCTGATAAAACTGGGCGAACAGCGGCTCGCTGTCGTTGGGGCCGGGTTCGGCTTCGGGGTGATACTGCACCGCGAACACCGGCAGCTCCTTGTGGCGGATGCCCTCGACCGTGTTGTCGTTCAGGTTGATTTCCGTCACGATGCCGCCTTTGGCTTCCAGCGATTTTTGGTCGACGGCAAAGCCGTGGTTTTGCGCGGTGATGGAGACGACGCCCGTTTCCAGGTTCTTTACGGGGTGGTTGCCGCCGCGGTGGCCGAATTTTAATTTAAAGGTGCTCGCGCCCATCGCGTGGGCGATCATCTGGTTGCCCAGGCAGATGCCGAACATCGGGTGATCTTTCATGAGGTCGGCCACTGCCTTGTGCACGTAGGTGACGGCGGAGGGGTCGCCCGGGCCGTTGGCCAGAAACACGGCGTCCGGCCCGAACTCGCGGATCTGTTCGGCGGGCGTGGCGCCGGGGAACAGCGTGATGTCGAAGCCGTGGTAGGCCAGCTTGCGCAGGATGCTGGTCTTGATGCCAAAATCCATCGCGGCCAGGCGGTAGCGTTTTTTAAGCCCCAGATCCGCTTGGCGCAGGTGGGTGCCCTCGACGGTGAACGGCGCGATTCCCTTTGGCGTGGCCGCAAAGGGTTGCACGCTGTCGCAGGAAACTTCTTTCACGCAGTCGTGGCCGACGAGGCCCTGCCAGTCGCGCGCGTTTTTGAGGGCCTGCTCGTCGCTGATGCCCTCGGTGGAAATGCAGGCCTTGATAGCGCCCGTGTCACGGATTTTGCGAGTGAGTGTGCGGGTGTCCATCCCGCGGATGCCGGGGATGCCGCGCAGTTTCATGTAGTCCTCAAAAGAGGCCTTTGCGCGCCAGTTGCTGTGGATGGGGCTTAGCTCGCGGATGACCAGTCCCCAGGCGCCGCAGCGGGCCGACTCGTTGTCGTAGGGGCAAGTGCCGTAATTGCCGACCATGGGGGAAGTCAGCGTCACGATCTGGCGGTGGTAGGACGGGTCCGAAAGGATCTCCTGGTGCCCGGTAAAACTGGTGTTGAACACCAACTCGCCCGTCGCGGTTTTGCGGGCCCCAAAAGCCCAACCGTGGAAGATGCTGCCGTCTTCCAATGCCAGTACAGCGGATTTCTTTTCGGACATAAACGTTTAAAAAATAAAGGTTCGATTTGCGCCGTGCAATCATTAAAGCATATATTGTCGGCACGGCGCAGGGAAACTTTTTATATTGCGCGCGGGCAGCACACCCGCCGCTTTTTTGCGCCTGCTAAAAAATCCATGTATCCTGAAGATCATTTTTCCCGATGGCGCCACGGCCAGGGGCATTGGGGCGACGTCGCGCCCGAGCAGTGGAACGACTGGCTTTGGCAGATGCGCCACCGCATTGTTGATGGGCAGGGGCTTGAAAAACTCATGCAGTTGACTGAAAACGAGCGTCAGGGACTGATGCTGGCCGATGAAAAACTCGCCTTCTCGCTCACTCCGCATTTTTTTAACCTGATCGACCGCGGCGATCCCGACTGCCCGATCCGCAAGCAGGTGATTCCGCGCGCCGCCGAGATGGTTGTGAACCCCGAGGAGTTGGAAGACCCCGTGGGTGAGGAAAAAACAAGCCCCGTGCCGCGGCTGGTGCACCGCTATCCCGACCGCGTGCTGCTGCTGGCCACCGACCGTTGCGCCAGTTACTGCCGCTATTGCACGCGCTCGCGTTTGGTTTCCGGCTCCACCGGCTACGCCTTCGCCACGCATTTTGAGCCTGCCCTGCAATATATAGAGGCGCACAACGAGGTGCGTGACGTGCTGATCAGTGGCGGCGACCCGCTCATTTTATCCGACGACAAGATCGACCACCTGCTAAAACGCCTGCGCGCCATCGAGCACGTGGAGTTCATCCGCATCGGTACCCGCGCCCCCGTCTTCATGCCCCAGCGCGTGACGGATTCCTTATGCGCGATGTTGGAAAAATACGCGCCCATCTTCATTTCCCTGCACACCAACCACCCGCGCGAGTGCACTCAGGAATTAAAACAGGCCTGCCAGAAACTCATTCGCGCGGGCTGCGTGCTGGGCAACCAGTCCGTGCTGCTCAAGGGCGTCAACGATACGGCTGCCATTCAGCGCTCCCTCGCGCACCGCCTGCTGCAAATGGGCGTGCGCCCCTATTACCTCTACCAGTGCGACCTGATCACAGGCTCCGCGCACTTTCGTACAAACGTCCAAACAGGCATAGAGATTATCCGAGAACTGCGCGGCTTCACCAGCGGCTACGCGATCCCCCAATACGTCATCGACGCCCCCGGCGGCGGCGGCAAAGTCCCCGCCAACCCCCAGTACATCCAGTCTATCGACAACAAAACCGTCCGCATGCTCAACTGGCAAGGCGACAGCTACGAATACCCGCAGCCGCAGTAGGAAAGTGTTTTGAATGAGGGAAGGATGAAGGATGCGGGGAAAACTTTTTTTGAATAAAAAAAGTCTTCCCCACACCCCTTTCAAAAAAATTTTATGACGGATGCTGGCGCATCCTGTGTGTGCGTAGGTGCTCCTGTTTGCTCTGGAAGCCGGTGACTGCTTTTTGCGTTTAAAAAAATCACGGCGGCTGCTAGGGTGGTTTATATGGCGCACGGCTCGGACACCTACACCTTTATCTGTGGCGACGACGACTATCTGGTTGGCGAGCGTGCCAAGGCGGTGTTTGCCAAAATGTCTGAGGGGCTTTCGGACGATTTTTCTCGAGAGATCGTCGAGGGCAACGCCCAGAACGCCGACGAAGTGATGGCCGCCGTCGGGCGTTTTCTTTCGGCGGTGCAGACGGTTTCGCTCTTTGGCGAGAAAAAGGCCGTCTGGTTTCGCGGGCTTAATTTTTTGGGCACCACGCGCACGGGCGAATCCAAGGCGGCGAAAGAGGAAGTGCTGCGGCTGGTCGAGGCGCTCAGGGGAATTGATTTTTCCGCCGTCAACGTGCTCATCTCGGCCACCGGTGTTGACCAGCGCAAGAAGGAATTTAAAGAATTAAAATCAGGCGGAAATTTTGAACAGCTCAGCGGCGACCCCGAGCAGGCGCGCCATGTTTTGGAGGCGGCAGCCAAGGACTGTGGCGCGGCGTTCGCGCCCGGGGCAGCGGCTTATTTGCACGAGGCGTTGCAGGGCAACTTGCGGTTGGGCATTGAGGAAACCCGCAAGCTCAGCTTGTATTTATGCGACGAAAAAAACGCGCGCATCACGGAGGATCTTATCGACGAGATGGTGCCGCAATTTGGCGAGAGCGAATTTTTCGAGCCGTTACGCCCCTTTTTCGAGGGCGATCTGCCAAAAACGCTCGCGGCGCTTACGCGTTACTTTTTTACCCGCAAAGACGCCCGCGGGCTGCTTTCCGCCCTGCAAAACCGCACGCGCACGCTCATCCAGTTGCGCGCGCTGATGGATTCGGGCAAGCTGCGGCTAAGCGGCAACTGGGTCGATAGGGATTCCTACGACAACGCCCGCGCGCGTTATGGCGACCTTTTTGACGCGGGCGACAAGGCGGGTGTGTTCGCGCAAAACCCGCGTGCGCTCGGGTTTTTGGCGAAGGAGGCCGCGCGCTTCAAGCTGCGCAAGCTCATCGATTTTCAGGACGAATTTCTAAAAGCCTTCCAGGGCATACTCTCGCGCCCCAACGAGCAGGATGCCGTCCTGCGCGAGACGGCGGCGCGCTGTCTGGGCGCGGCTGAAAATTGACGTTTCAAATTCCCCGCAATGCCTGTTTAATAAAGATAAAAAATTTCTCCATGAAAGAAACCATACCCAACGTGCTGGCCATGCGTTACGCCAGCGAGGCGATGAATTCCCTGTGGTCCCCGCGCGGGCGCATTTTGCTGGAGCGCGACTTGTGGATAGCCGTGGCCAAGGCGCAGCGCGAGCTGGGGCTGGACATTCCGCAAGCAGCCATCGACGCCTACGAACGCGTCAAAAACGATGTCGATTTGGAGAGCATCCGCAAGCGCGAAAGCGTCACCCGCCACGATGTGAAAGCGCGCATCGACGAGTTTTGCGCGCTGGCCGGCTTTGAGCACATCCACAAGGGCATGACCAGCCGCGACCTCACGGAAAACGTCGAGCAGCTGCAGGTCTTCCGCTCGCTGGAACTCATCCGCACAAAGGCGGTGGCGGCGCTCATCCGCCTGGCCAAGCGCGCCGAACAGCACAAGGCCCTCGTGATCTCCGCGCGCACCCACAACGTCGCGGCGCAGCCCACCACGTTTGGAAAACGCCTGGCGATGTTCGGCGAGGAATTTTTGCGCGGGATTGGCACGCTTGACCATGTGATTGAAACGTATCCCGTGCGCGGGCTAAAAGGCGCGGTCGGCACCCAGCTCGACCAACTGACGCTCTTTGGTAACGACACGAAAAAGGTCGCCGAGTTGGAGCAGCGCGTTTTAAAACACCTGGGCATCGCGCGCGTGCTCAATGCGGTGGGGCAGGTTTACCCGCGCAGCCTCGATTTCGAAGTGGCCTCGGCGCTGTACCAAACGGCCTGCGGGCCCTCGAGCTTTGCGACGACGCTGCGCCTGATGGCCGGCCACGAATTGGCCAGCGAGGGCTTTTTGCCCGGGCAGGTGGGCTCCTCCGCCATGCCGCACAAAATGAACGCGCGCAATTGCGAGCGTCTGAACGGGTTTGAAATCATCCTGCGCGGCTACCTCGCGATGGCCGAGAGCCTCTCCGGCGTGCAATGGAACGAGGGCGATGTCTCCTGCTCGGTCGTTCGCCGCGTGTGCCTGAGCGACGCCTGCTTCGCGCTCGACGGGCTTTTGGAAACCTTCATCACCATCCTCGACCAAATGCAGGTCAACGAGGCTGTGATCGCCCAGGAAAACCGCCGCTACCTGCCGTTTTTGCTCACGACCACCATCCTCATGGAAGCCGTCAAAGCCGGAGTCGGCCGCGAGCAGGCGCACGAGGTGATCAAGGAACACGCGGTCGCCGCCGCGCAAGCCATGCGCTCGGGCACTTCGCGCGACAACGACCTGTTCGAACGGCTCGCGCAAGACAGCCGCCTGAAACTTTCCCGCGCGCAGCTCGACGCCTTGGTGGAAAAATCCGCCGAACTCACCGGCGCCGCGCAAGCACAGGTGGACGCCTTTGCAAAAGCCGTCCTTGTGTGGCTGAAAAAATTCCCCGCTGCTGAAAAAATAAAAGCCGAGCCGCTGCTATAGCACGCAGCGTTTAACGTGCGCCTGCGCTTTTGAAGGCGGCCAGTATTGCCTTTTTGTCTATGGCTTGCACGGTGTGTGCCGTGGCGATTTTTTTCAGGGTGACGAAGCGCAGTTTGCCTGCGCGCACTTTTTTGTCGCGCGTGAGGGCGTCGAACAGGGCTGTTGCTTTGAGCGGCTTTTTCAGGCGCACGGGCAGTCCCTGTTTTTTTAGGAGTGCGGAGATTTTGTCGGCGTCTTTTTTGGAAAGTGTTTTTTGGCTGACGGACAGGTGGGCGGCCATCATCAGGCCGAGGGCGACGGCTTCGCCGTGCAGGTAGTTTCCGAATCCACCCACTTTTTCGACCGCGTGGCCGAAGGTGTGGCCGAGGTTGAGCAGGGCGCGGCCGTCGTTTTTGGCGGTCTCGAACTCATCGGCCGCGACCACGCGCGCTTTCACGGCGCAGCATGTTTTTATTATTTGCGGCAGTTGTGGGCTGTTCCATTTTAGTGGGGAAATGGCTTCCAGTTTTTTAAACAGCGCGGCGTCGGCCAGCAGGGCGGTCTTGATGACTTCGGCCATCCCGGCGTTGAACTCGCGCGCGGGCAGGGTTTTTAGGAGTTCCGTGTCCGCGAAGACGCCCAGCGGCTGGCGAAACGCGCCGACCAGGTTTTTGCCCTCGGGCAGGTTGACGCCGGTCTTGCCGCCGACGGAGCTGTCGACCATTGCCAGCAAGGTCGTGGGGACTTGGTAAAAATCGATGCCGCGCAGGTAGCAGGCGGCCGCAAAACCGGCCATGTCGCCGAGCACGCCGCCGCCTATGGCCGCGAGAATGCCGGTTCGCTCGAGCTTGCGCTTGGACAGTTCGCTCAAAAGTTTTTGCAACTGCGCGAGCGTTTTTGTTTTTTCGCTGGTGGGAAAAAGGATGGTCTCGACGCCGAGCTTTTTGACAAAGGCGTGATTTTTTTGGGCGAACGTTTTGTCGACGACGGCGATGACGCGGCGGCCGCGTTTGGCCTGGGCGGAAAATTCCTTTTGGATGGCGGGCAGCAAACGCGCGCCCAGCACGATGGGGTAGCTGTGGGTTTTCAGCGCGACACGCAGGATAGAAGCCATACCTCTATCAAACAGCGCGCGTTAGGGGGCTTCAACGCCAAAAATCGCGTTGACGTATGGCTCGACCATGAAGGGTTGCAGGTCGTCGGGCTGTTCGCCCAGACCCACGTAATAAACCGGCAGGCGCAATTCGCGAAAAATGCTCACCAGCGCCCCGCCGCGCGAGGTGCCGTCGAGCTTGGTGACGACAAGCCCCGTTAGGCCGAAGGCCTCGTTGAACACGCGCGCCTGTTCCAAGGAGTTTGTGCCCAGCGAGCCGTCGACCACGAGCCAGCGGTGCTGCGGGGCCTCGGGGTCGTTTTTTTGCAGGACGCGGGAAATTTTTTTAAGCTCCTCCATGAGGTTGTGCTTGGTGTGCAGGCGGCCAGCCGTGTCGAGGATGACCGTGTCGCGCTTGCGGGAGAGGGCGGCTTGATAAGTGTCAAAGGCCACCGCCGCGGCGTCGGCGCCGGACTGTGAGGAAACCAGATCGAGGTTTAGGCGGTCTGCCCACGCGCGAATTTGTTCGTTGGCCGCCGCGCGAAAAGTGTCGCAGGCGCCGAGGATCACACTGCGGCCTTCCGCCCCGAGGCGGTGGGCGAGCTTGGCGGCGGTCGTCGTCTTGCCGGAGCCATTCACGCCGATCAATGCGATGACCTGCGGTTTGTCGGGCGGGGGCGGGGGTAGGGTGGCGGCGGCGCCGTCCAACACGCGCGCGAGCACCGCGGCTCCGATGTGGGCGGCGTCCTGCCCGCGCAGTTCTTTCTCTTTGCGAAAAGCGCCGGAAATCGAGTCCATGATTTCCTGCGTCGTCTGCACGCCGAAGTCCGCGCCGTAGAGCGCCTCCTCCAATTCGTCGGCGCTGCGCGCGTCGAGTTTTTTGGAGAACAGGCCGCCGATTTTTCCGAAGAAGGCGGCCGGGGCGGCTTTTTTCAGCCCGCTTTTGAAACGTTCAAACAAGGAGGCCATGTTGTCTAGTCTTGCGCGGCGCTGCGGGCGGGGCGCGGCAGCGTTTCTTTCACGCGGTCGAGGATGCCGTTGATGAAGCGTTTGGAATCCGGGCCGGAGAAGTTTTTGGAAATCTCAATGGCCTCGTTGATGGTGACCACCGGCGGGATATCCTTGCGAAACAGCAGCTCGTACAGCGCCAGGCGCAGAATCGCCAGATCGACCTTGGCGATGCGCGCGAAGGTCCAGTTGCGCGCGTTCAAGCGAATAACCTCGTCGATCTGCGGCATTTTTTCGACCGCGCCTTGGGAAAGTTCCTCGGCGAAGGCGTAAAACTCGCGCGGCTTTTCGCGCGAGGAGAAAAACAGCAGCAGGGCGTCCGCCACATCCTCGGGGAGGTTCATCTCCCAAGTGTATAAAAATTGCATGGCCGCGATGCGGTTTTCGCGCCTCGGTGTGGGGGCGGCGGCGGCCTCTGGCTGGGTTGCTTCGTCCATGGATTGTGCGAAAGAAAAATTAGTTGTTTTTGAAAAATTTGTCGGGGTCGAAGTCGTCGTTGTCGCCCTCGTCCAGCTCGCGCTGCTCGATCTCGTCGAGCCGCTCGATCATATCGACTTTGTGGCGCGCCATCTCAAGGGCGGCCAGGGCGAACTCGCGCCCGCGGTCGGTTTTGCCATTGACGCGTTCTTCGGCCTGTTCAGCCGTCTGTGTGGTGAGGATGCCGTTGATGACGGGCACCTCCGTCGAAAAGCCCACTGCGGTGAGCGCCTGCGCGGTGCTCTGGGCGATGACCTCGTCGTGAATGGTGTCGCCGGCGATGATGACGCCCAGGGCGACAATGCAGTCGAACTGCCCCGTGGAGGCCAGCATATTGGCCATGTAGGGCAGCTCCGCCGATCCGGGCACGCGCTTGAGCTCCACGTGCAGGGCGGACACATTGTGCTGTTTGAACGTCTCCAGCACGCGCTTGACCAGCGCCTCCACCAGCGCGTTGTTGTAGCGCGCCGCCACAATGCCAAAGCGCAATTCGTCGCCGGAAATTTTTGGAAAAACAGGTTTGTCGGTGCTCATGAAAAATTTTTTCTAAAACGTCTCGACGGACGAGATTTCGAGGTTCCAGCCTTCGATGGCGACGACTTTTTTGGGATGGTCGGTCAGCAGGCGGAGTTTTTTTAGCCCCAGCTCGCGCAAAATCTGGGCGCCGATGCCGTAGGTGCGCAGGCCCTCGCGCGGTTGCTGG
>JAKPNF010000063.1 GCA_029548565.1 Verrucomicrobiota bacterium | reverse complement strand
GACTAGCCTAAACAAAGGAAACTGTTTTCGCGCCATGAAATTTTGCGTCATCGGCCTCGGCCATTTTGGACAAAACCTCGCCCTGAATCTCGCACAGATGGGCGCGGAAGTAATGGCGCTGGACATGAAGGAAGAAAACGTCGGCTTTGTGCAAGACGCCGTGAGCTATGCCGCCGTGCTCAACGCGGCCGATCCGGCCTCGCTCAAAATGCTGCCGCTGCACGAGATGGACGCCGTCATCGTCGCCATCGGCGACAACTTTGAAGACTCGCTGCTGACGACCGCCTACTTGCAAGAAATCGGCGTCAAGCGCGTGATCACCCGCGTGATCAACCCCGTGCACGAAAAATTGCTCAAGCTCATGAAGGTGCACGACCTTATTTTGCCGGAGGAGATCGCCGGCCAGCGCCTGGCAAAGTCGCTTATCTACACGGGGATTTTGGGCAGCTACGAGATCGGAAAAGGCCACGGCGTGGCCGAGATAAAATGCCCCGAAAAACTCGCGGGCAAGAGCCTCATAGACTCCGAACTGCGCAAGCGCTACCAACTCATTTTGATCACCATCAAACGCATGGCCGACGCCGACAGCACGGCCGTGCACATCGGCACGGATGAGACCGACGAGGTTATGGGCGTCGTCGACCCCAATTACGTGTTTCAGGAAAACGATGTCCTTGTCGTCTTCGGCACGGACAAGGCAATCCGCAATTTCTCGGGCCAGTGAGCCCGTGTTGAAAAGGGCACAACCATGAAAGTCGTACTGCGCGAGACCAAAATCGGAGGCGTCGGGCTTTCACCCGGGCAGGTGGTGAAGGAGCAGCAGGGCTATCAAGGCCCCAGCCGCATCCGTGTGGTGGCCTACGGCCCCGACTTTCACGAGGAGTTTGAAACGCAGGACGTCGAGAAGGCGCTCGCCAAGATCGGCACGACCGACATCGTCTGGATACAGGTCTTGGGCATCAGCCATTCCGACGGCATCCAGCGCATCGGGCAGGCGCTCAACATCCACCCCCTTGCGATGGAAGACGTCGTGTCCACTTGGGGGCGCTCGAAGTTCCAAGACTACCGCGATCAGATTTTCGTCGTCGCCAAGGCCGCGATTTTGGATGAGCCAAACGACCGTCTGACTTTCGAGCAAGTTTCGATCGTGGTCGGGCGCAATTATCTGGTGAGCTTTCAGGAAACCGAGACGCCCATCTTCACGCCGGTGGAGGAACGCCTGAGCGACCCGCAGCGCATCATCCGCAAGCGCGAGAGCGGGTACCTGCTCTATGCGCTTTTGGACACGCTGGTCGACCACCTGCTGGCCAGCATGGCGGGCGTGGAGGACGACATCACCGAGATGGAGGACGACATGCTCGAAAAAGAGGAGAGCACGCCCGACCTCGACGCCATTTACCGCCTGAAGCGCACGGTGCTCATGTTCTCGCGCATGGCCGCGCCGATGCAGGAGATGGCCAAGCGCCTCGAGATTTTGGACTCCGACATCGTGCCGGAAAGCCTGGACTACTACTTCCGCGACTTGGCCGACCACTGTACGCGCGTGGGCGAGCGCATCATCAACGCGCGCGCCGTGCTGCAAAACTTGCAGGACTATTATATCCTCGAGGGCGACTACCGCACCAACGAGGTCATGCGCATCGTCACGGTCTTCGGGACGATTTTCCTGCCGCTGTCCTTCGTGGCGAGCGTCTACGGCATGAACTTTAAAAACATGCCGGAGCTGGATTGGCCTTACGCCTACCACACGCTCGTCGGGCTGATGATCATCTACACCGTCGGGGCGCTGGGCTTTTTCTGGAAAAAGGGCTGGCTGTCCTTCAAAAAATAACCATGGCTTCGTGGCGGCTGATCGACGGGTTTAACATGGCGTTTCGCGCGTTTTACGCGGTGCCGGATCTGGTGCGCTCGGGCGATAAGTTCCCGACCGGCGCGCTACACGGCTGGGTGCGCACACTGTGGAAATTGGAGGACACCCTCGGCAAGGGCAACACGGTTGTCTTTTTCGATTTGGGCGGCTCTGCGCGCCACCGCGAGCTGTTGCCCGAGTACAAGGCCCAGCGTGGCTCCATGCCCGACGAATTGCGCGCGCAGATCCCGCTGCTAAAAGAACTTTCCCGCCTGATGGGTTACGCCGTCGTCCAACAAGAGGGCGTGGAGGCCGACGACTTAATCGGCTCGGCGGCACTTAGACTTTCACAAAAAGGCGAGACAGTCGCCATCGTCAGTTCCGACAAGGATTTTGGGCAGCTTGTCGGCGGCAACATTTCGCAGGTGTGCCCGCCGCCCACGGCCAACCCCAAGCTCGGCTGGCGCACGCTCGACGCCGAAAAGGTGAAGGAAAAATTCGGCGTCGGCCCCGAGCGCATTGTCGACTACCTCGCGCTGGTGGGCGACGCGTCCGACAACATCAAAGGCATCGAGGGCGTCGGCCCCAAAACAGCCGCCAAGTGGCTCAATGAATTCGGCTCGGCGTCGGGGCTTTTGGAAAAATGGAACTGGGTAAAACCCGACCGCTTCCGCATTATTCTAAATCACTCGCGCGAGCTGATAGAACGCAACCTGCAACTCGTGCGCCTGAAGACCGACTGCGACATCCCCGACACCATGCTCACCGCCCCCGCCGTCGACAAAAGCGCCCTCAAAAATTTTCTGGAATCCTACGAGCTAAAAGCCAACGCCCGCGAAGTCGACATCCGCTAGAGTAGCACCTGAGATGGCTGACAGTTGCGAAGAAGGATACGGATATTCGATTTATTGTACTGCCACGAACCCGGGAACGATTAGCACCTGCAGGGGACTAAGTCCCCTGCACCCCTTTACGGAGCTGGCATATGTAATAAATCTTATATTGCAAAATAACCTCAAGACAACCCGCCAGCTCCTTCCAAAAAAAATACTGCACACTGGCCACTTTGCTCCGTGCA
>JAKPNF010000054.1 GCA_029548565.1 Verrucomicrobiota bacterium | reverse complement strand
GTATTGTAGTTGGGGCTTAAATTATAATAATCAACGCCGATGTTCGCCCAGGCTTTGGGGTCGAAGCCCACCGTCTCCCAGGAGCCGTTGTTGCCGAGCTCCAGCGCGGTGGCGTACGTCGGCACGCGCACGCCGAGCACGCGGCGACGCCCGTCTGTTTTGGCGGCCAGTTCGTTGAGTTTTGCACGCGTCTTTTTAATGAACTCGACCATGATTTGCACGCGCTGTTGCATCGGCATATCGTCTGGGAAATAGAACGGGTGGCGCTGAAAATCCAGCTCTATGCCGTCGAGCTGCGGATAGTTTTCGATCAGCTCAAAGAGCAACTTTTCCTTGTGGGCGCGCACGTCGGCAAACGCCCAGTTTTGCACGCGGTCGGGCCAACGATTGGCGGGCGCGGGAGCGCGGCGATACTGCGGGTTTTCGACGTAAAATTTTGTCAGGTGCGCGACCATTCCGCGCAACAGCCCTTCCCCGCCCGCTGCGTATTCCAGATGATGCCCGTCATTGAGGCGGAAGGAAATCAGCGCCGCCTGATTGTGCTTGCGGCACTCGTCCACGAAGATGTCTATGATGTCACCGCCGGATTTTAAAAACTCGTGCTCGGCGCGTTTGGGTGCAAGGCCGTAGTGCTTTTCAAACCACGCTTCCTGTTGCTCGATGGTCAAAATTTTGCTACGCCACCACGGCACCCAGCAATATCCCGGCTGCAAGAGCTGCGCGTCGACGCCCGGCACGGCAGCCTCGGCGATGGACGCGCGAATTTTTTCCTCGGTCAGCACGCGGTCGTTGCGCGTGCTAAAGGGGCTGTTGCAGTCCAGAATGTTGGTGAGGTCGTTGCTGTAAATGACGCGCCAGGGCGGCATCTGAGCGAAGGCAGTCGCGGTAAAAACAGCGGCGGCGGCAAGAATTTTAAAACTGAAAAAAAACTTCATTAAAAGTAGTTTTATTTTTAGGGTGGGTTAAAAAGTTTCCAGCGCCCTGCCCTCGCCTCGTTGCGAAAAAGGGTTGACGTGCGCGCGTGGAAAGCGTCTTATTTTTATGATTGCTATCTTTCATAACTTAAATTTTCGAACAATGCAACCTTTCATGCGCACGCTTGCTTTTTTAATCCTGCCATTTTGTGCGATGGGCACCCTTTTTGGCGCGGAATCGGACGCCCAGAAACGCCAACGTATCGAACTACAAAAGCGCCACGACACCGGCAACATTTACGCGGACGTGTACTCCGCACGCAAATCCGGCAACTGGGACAGCGACATTTGGTGGCTGCGCCGTCCGCTGGAGGACGACGCGCCCAAAGGCCCTCTCAAGGGCAAACGCCCGGGCGCGCGTGATAATTGCGACATTTATATCAACAAGGGCGGCACGGTCACCCTCTCCAGCCCAGCGAGCGTCTATCGTGTGCGCGTGCTGGCCGACAAAAACAAACTCGTCATCGCCAAGGGCGGGAATTTATCGACGGACAGCTTTTTTGGTTATCGCGGAAAGACCACGGGATTCATGGAGCTGCAAGACGGCGGCGAGCTGAACATCAATGAACTCTTTTTCATCTCCGGCACCGAACGGGCGGACACGGGCACCGGCGAGTTTTTACAATCCGGCGGCGTTGTCAACTCGGCCAAGCCGTTGTTCTTGACGGCGCCGTGGATCGCCAGCAGCTCGGCGC
>JAKPNF010000051.1 GCA_029548565.1 Verrucomicrobiota bacterium | reverse complement strand
TCTCGGGAAAGAAACCGCGGTTCCCGAAGTACAGGGCGAATGTGGTTTTTGTCATAAGCATTTGAGAGTTTTATTTTCTGTTTGCAATTTTAAAGAGCCCGCGCGCCAGCCGTGGGGAGATTTTGCGCGCGTGCTTTTTGGCCAGAGATTTTAATTCATCCTTGAAGGGCAGGGCAGTGCGCCCGCCAAGCCCCGTCAAGACCAAGCCCGCCAAAAACGCGCCCATCTCCATGCGCATGGGCAGTTCCCAATCTTCCAGCACGCCGATCGCGTAGCCGGCGTGGTAGGCGTCGCCGCAGCCGGTGGAGTCCACGCGCTTGCCGGTGTTGACAATGCCCATGTGGATGACGCCGTTTTTCGTGAGCGCCCAGCTGCCGTTTTTGCCGTCGGTGGTGACGAGCTGGCCTTGCGTGAATTCGGAAAGTTTTTTGAGCGCCTTGGCCGGTGTCTTCTGACCGGAGAGCGCCTTGGCGGTGGCCAGCGGCAAAATGATGTCGGTTCCGTACTTGAGCAGCTTGCGCATTTTGTCGGGGTCGCCGCCCTCGAAGTCGATGACCGTGCGGCAGCGCGTGCCGTAGGCTGCCTTCAAGGCCATCTCGGCCGCGCGCAAATCGTAGCTGTCCACGAGCATCACGCGGGCGTTTTTGATAGCGGCAACGGGGATGTCCTTTTGTTTGAGGTACCCGTAATCGGCCATGCCGACAAAAATCGTGCGCTCGGAGGTGCGCTTGCCGATCTGCACGATGGAGAAGGCGGGGGACGATTCCTTGTCGCGCACGACAAAAGAGGAATCTATCTGGTTGCGTTTCATCTCCGCCAGCGACAGCGCGCTGGATGCGTTGTCGCCCGCGCGCGCCACAAACGCGCCCTTGTAGCCTAAGCGCGTGATGGCGGAAAGCCCCGAACCGGCCGGCCCGCCGCCTTGCAGCGCGAAGGAGTCCATGACGTACTTCTCGCCCGTTTTTATTTTTTCGGGCACAAAGTACAGCATGTCCACCGCATGCAGGCCTACTCCAATGGCGTCGAATTTTTTCATTGGGGTAAAAGTAAAAAATTAAGCGCGTCCCGCCGAGCCGAAAAGCTCCATGTAGTAAGCGCCTTTTTCCTTCATGGCGGCGATGGGTTTTTTGTAAAGGGCGATGGGCCAGCGTGTGATTTCGCTCAAGTTGGCCATCTCGTCCTTCAGTGCGGTGTTCCACGCGCGCACCAGGTCGGTATAAATATTGATCTTGCAGATGCCGTTGGCAATGGCTTCTTTGACCTGCTCGGGCGGCGTGCCGGAACCCCCGTGCAGCACGAGCACCGCCTTGGACGCCGCGTTGATTTTTTTGAGGCGCTCGATGTCCAGCGTCGGCGCGCTGATGTACGAGCCGTGCGCGGTGCCGATGGCCACGGCCAGGGCGTCGACGTTGGTCTGCTCGACAAAGGTTTTCACGTCCTCGACTTTGGTGAGCGTGTCGTTGACGTCCTCGACGTCGGAGCAGGATTCCCCGATGCCCAGCACCGCGTTGGGCACGTGGCCCAGCTCGGCCTCCACGCAAATCCCCTTGGGGTGCGAAAGCCCGACCACCGTCTTGGTGTCCGCGATGTTTTCCTCGATCGAGGCGCAGGAGCGGTCGATCATGACGGAGTTAAACCCGATGTCTATGCACCGCACGCACTCGGCCACGCTCGGGGCATGGTCCAGGTGGATGACAATGGGCGCCTTGACGCGCTTGGCGGCCACTTTCATGAGCTCGTGGAGGTACTCCAGTCCCACGCCCTCGATGTCGTGGCCGTTGACGGCCAGCATGAGCGGGCTTTTCATGTCCTCGGCGAGCTCTGCCAGATGACGTATCATCTCGTAATTGCTCACGTCGTACATCGGGACGGCGTATTTGCCCTTACGCGCGTCGGTTAGCATTTCTTGTGCGGATACTAATGCCATATATATTATTCAGGTTTGCAAAAAAAAGTGTCTGCGCCCGTGTTGGCCTAGCAGCCCAATTCCTTCTGGATTTGCTCGAGCGACTTGTTGTTGGTGTTGGGCAGGGTGAAGGTGTACAAAAAGCACGCCAGCATCATCGCGGCGAAAATGCCGAACAGGATCGAGGCGCCGTTGGTGTACGAAAAGGCCACCGGCAGCGCGTACACGAGCACCGAATTCCACGCCCAGTGCGTCATGGAGCCAAAGGTCTGGCCCTTGGCGCGCACGTCCGTCGGGAACACTTCCGAGATGATCACCCAGATGACGGTGCCTTGCGACATCGTGAAAAACGCGGTGAAAATCATCAGCGCGATGAACGTGTAGACGTAGTAAATGTTCGCGAAAAACCCGTAGGAGGCCACCGCCAGCGAGATCGACATGCCCGCGCAGCCGATGAACAGCAGGCCCTTGCGGCCGATCTTGTCGACCGACAGCATGCCCACCATCGTGAACACGATCATGACAACGCCGATGAGAATCGGCAGCATGAGCGTCATTTTTTCGGGGGCATGGGCTTCTTTAAAGATAGTCGGGGCGTAGTAGAGAAACGCGTTGATGCCGGTGAACTGGTTGAACGTCGCTATGAAAAACGCGATGAGCAGCGGCTTGGTGTATTTTTTCTGGAACAGCGGGATCGACTTTTGCTCGCAGTGGGTGAGCGAGTCCTTGATATCCTGCAGCTCGTCGCCCACGTTGTGCCGGATTTTGGACAGCACATCCTTGGCGCGGTCGGTCAGACCCTGCTTGGTCAGCCAACGGGGGCTTTCCGGAACGGTAAACAACAATACTGCAAATAACGCCGCCGGCAACGCCATCACACCGAGCATCCACTGCCAGTTGGTCTCGGGATTTTTGATAATATATTCGGCGATGGCAAAGTTGGAGAGATAAGCCAGCGTGATGCCGAACACGACGTTAAATTGAAAAAAGGCCACGAAGCGCCCGCGCAGGTGCGAGGGCGACATTTCCGCCACATACATGGGGCCCACGACCGAGGAGGCGCCCACGGCCAAGCCGCCCAGAAAACGGAAAAACAGCAGGGCGTACCAGTCGATGATCAACGCGCAGCCCAGCGCGCCAATGAAGTACAAGTAGGCGATGATCTTTAAAATTTCCAGACGCCCGAAGCGTTCCGCGGGCTTGGCTGAAAACAGCGCGCCGATGACGGTGCCCACCAGCGCGATCGCCATCGTGAGGCCGACCATCTTGGGGCTTAGGTCATAAATTTCCGTGATTTTTTCAACCGCGCCTGATAGAACGGCTGTGTCGAAACCGAACAGCAAACCGCCCAGCGAGGCAACGAAGGCGATGTAAAACATAAAAAGTGACTTATTTTTCATAGCGCGCAAAATTCGGGGATTTTTTTCTTTATTATATGAATGAAATATGTCATAAAACACAGGACAGGCATTGTCAACGCATTTCTAAAAAAAGCGGAAACTTTGAGGGAAACCCCCTCTGAGAACCCCTTGCCAGGCGATGCGCTCACTTTAACAGATATGCAACCAAACAATCAAAAAAATATGAAACCCATCCCCGCCGTTTTCCTTGCCTTTTTGGCTGCCGCGTTCACCTGCCACGCTGCCGAACAAGCGCAGGCAGCCCCCGCGCCCAAACAGGCCGCTCCCACGGGCGTCGTCAAGATAGCAGTGCAGGCCGACAAGCCCGCCCATGATTTGCCCGCGGGCTTTTACGGTATCTTCATAGAGGACGTCAACGGCGCGGCCGACGGCGGCTTGTATGGCGAGCTGATTAAAAACCGCTCCTTTGAGCTTAAAAACCCGTGGGCGGGCTGGGGCAGTTTTGGCGACGTGGAAATCCGCAGCGACGACCCCGCCTTTAAAAACAACCCCCATTACGTGCGTCTGACCAACCCGCGCATGGGCCCGCGCAAATGGCGCCTGAACCCTTATATTGAGAACGGCGGTTTTTGGAGCGGCATCGGGCTAAAAGAAGGCGAAAGCTACCGCGCGTCTTTTTATGCGCGCTCCTCGCGCAAGATGAAAGTCGGCCTGTATTTGATGTCGCCGGAAAACGAGGTGATCGGCCTGCCGGTGAAAGAAGTTTTTGCCGAGGGCAAGGGCTGGAAGCGTTACGAGGTGGAAATGACTGCCACCCAGACTCAGGCGCGCGCGCGCTTCGTGCTGCGCGCGGAAAGCGAGGGCGTGCTGGACGTGGATTTTGTCTCGTTGTTCCCTGTAAACACCTGGCTCGGGCGCAAGAACGGCCTGCGCCAAGACCTCATGCAAGCGATCTATGATCTGAACCCCAAGCACCTGCGCTTCCCCGGCGGTTGCATCGTGGAAGGCCACACGCTGGAGAACCGTCACCAATGGAAGCACTCGCTGGGCAAACCAGAGGAACGCCAAGGCATGCCGAGCAAATGGGGCGCGCGCAGCAATTATTTCGCGCCGGATTATTACCAGTCGTTCGGTCTGGGCTATTACGAGTATTTTTTAATGGCCGAAGACCTCGGCGCCGAGCCGATGCCCATCCTCAACTGCGGCATGGCCTGCCAGGGCCGCACGGGCGAAGTGTGTCCGATCGAGGACATGCAATCTTACATCCAGGACGCTCTGGACATCATCGAATTTGCCAACGGTTCGACCGAAACAAAGTACGGAAAAATCCGTGCTGAGATGGGTCACCCCGCGTCCTTCAACATGAAGATGATCGGCGTGGGCAACGAAAACCGCGGCGAAGCCTACGGCCCGCGCCTGAAATTATTCATGGACGCGATCAAGGAAAAATATCCCGAGATCGAGGTCATCGCCAGCTCGGGCGACGAGCCGCCGTACCTTGAGTCCACCGAGGATGTGAAAAAGCTCAAGCCCGCCATCCGCGACGAGCATTTTTACAAGGGCTACCAGTGGTTTTTGGACAACGCTGGCAAATACGACGCATATCCGCGCGACGGCATCAAACTGGATGTCGGCGAATACGCCGTGTGCACGCGCGAGGAATTAAAAAATTCCTTCCGCGGCGCGCTGGCCGAGGCCGCCTTCATGACAGGCATGGAACGCAACAGCGACCTGATCGTCCTGACGAGCTACGCGCCGCTTTTGGCCAACATCAACGCCTTTGTCTGGGAGCCGAACATGATTTACTTCAACTCCCTGACGCACGTGCGCACGCCCAATTATTACGTGCAGCAACTGTTCGCCCAAAACGCGTGCGGCAAACTCGTCGATCTTACCAGCGACACCACCGACATGAAAGGCAAAGCGAACCTCTACGCCAGCGCCTTGATAAATGAAAATGAGATCATCGTGAAACTCGTCAACGCCAACGAGACGGCAGTGGACTTCGAGTTCAGTTTCCCCAAGGGAATAAAGGTGGCGCCTCGCGGCGAGATCCAAACCCTGCATCACCCCGTGCCGCTGGCCAGCAACACGCTCGACAATCCCGACCGCGTAATCCCCTCCACGCAGCCGCTGCTGCTCGAAAACCCCGACGCGGCCAAGGTGACACTGCAGGGCCACTCCGTCAACATCCTGAAGTTCAAGCTGGCGGAATAAAAAAACTCCCGTGATAAAACCATCCTGCATCGTCGCCGCGCTCGCGCTGTGCGCGGGGCTGCCGGCTTCCGAGCCGGCACCCGCAGGGTCTGTCAAAATGACAGTCTTGGCAGACCAGCCGAAGCATGCGTTGCCGGATGGCTTTTACGGGATTTTTATAGAGGACGTCAATGGCGCAGCCGACGGTGGCCTGTATGCCGAGCTGATTAAAAACCGTTCCTTCGAGTTCAAAAATCCGTGGGCGGGCTGGGGTAGTTTTGGCGAGGTGGAAATCCGCAGCGACGACCCCGCCTTTAAAAACAACCCCCATTACGTGCGCCTGAACAACCTGCTCACAGGCCCCGAACCGCGCAAATGGCGTGTCAACCCGTACATCGAAAACACAGGCTTTTGGAGCGGCATCGGCGTGAGAAAAGACGAGCGTTACCGCGCGAGTTTTTACGCTCGTTCGGACACAAAAACGCAGATAGAGGTTAATCTGCTGTCGCCCGAAAATGAAACGATCGCCCGAATGTCAAAACCCCTCTTTGTCGAGGGCAAGGATTGGAAGCGCTACGAGGTGGAATTAAAACCCGCGCAAACGCAACCGCGCGCGCGTTTCGTGCTGCGCGTGACAGGGCAGGGTATGGTCGACTTTGATTTCGTTTCCCTCTTTCCCGCCGACACCTGGAAGAGCCGCGCAAACGGCTGGCGGCAAGACCTCATGCAGGCGATTCGCGATTTAAAACCTACGCACCTGCGCTTCCCGGGCGGTTGCGTGGTGGAAGGCTACGATTTGCAAAACCGTCACCAATGGAAGCATTCGTTGGGCCGCCCCGAGGAACGCCTCGGCATGCCGAACCAATGGGGCGGCCGCGCCGCGGATTACTGGCAGTCTTTCGGCTTGGGTTACTACAAGTATTTCCTGATGGCCGAAGACCTCGGCGCCGCGCCCATGCCCATTCTCAATTGCGGCATGTCCTGCCAAGGCTGTCTGGCGCAGGTGGCGCCGCTGGAGGAAATGGATTCCTATGTGCAAGACGCCCTCGACATCATCGAATTTGCCAACGGCTCGACCGACACCCAGTACGGAAAAATCCGCGCCGAGATGGGCCACCCCGAGCCGTTTAATTTAAAATACCTGGGCATCGGCAACGAGAATCACGGGCCCGCCTACGAGGAACGCCTGAAACTTTTTCAAGACGCGATCAAGTCGCACTACCCCGACATTGAACTGGTGGCCTACGCGGGCGGCACCAATAATTACCGCAATAAGAAAAACGGGATTTTTGACCTTAAGCCCGAGATACGCGACGAGCATTTTTACAGAGGCAGCCAGTGGTTTTTCGACAACGCCGGAACCTTTGACAGCTACCGGCGCGACGGCATAAAACTCTACATCGGCGAATATTCCGCCAATGCCAAGGACGAACGCAAAAATTCCTTCCGCGGCGCGCTGGCCGAGGCCGCCTTCATGACCGGCATGGAGCGCAACAGCGATCTTATCATGGGCGCCGCCTACGCGCCGCTGTTGGCCAATATCAGCGCCTTTGTCTGGGAACCCAACCTGATTTACTTCAACTCGCTGGAGCGCGTGCTGACCCCCAATTACCACGTCCAAAAAATGTTCGCCCAAAACGCGCGCGGAAAACTCGTCTCGCTTGAAAGCGAGCAGACCGACACTCAGGGCAAGGCCAACCTCTACGCAAGCGCCTTGATAAATGAAAACGAAATCATCGTGAAATTAATCAATGCCGACACAACTCCGATGGACTTTGAATTCGCCTTCCCCGAGAACATAAAATTAGCATCACGCGTCGAGATCGAGACGCTCCATCACCCGGAACTCGAAGCCACTAACACCTTTGAAAATCCCGACAACATCGTCCCCGTAGCCCGCACGCAGACCCTCGAAAATCCGGTGACCTTGCAGGGCAACTCGGTCAATATCCTCAAATTCAAACTGGCCAAATAAAAATGCCCCGATACCTGAAGTTTTTGTTTTTGTTAATCATCAGTTCCTGCGCGCTGTTCGGCGCGCGCGAAATGCTATTGGAAGACGCCTGGTATTTTAAGAAGGGCGAAATTTCGCTTGCCGAAGCTTGCGACCCCGCCGCCGAAATGGCCGACTGGCAGCGCGTGCGCGTGCCGCACGACTACGCGATCGACAAGGCTTTTGACATGACGATAGACAGCCGCCCGGCCAGCCAGAACCGCGTCAAGACGGCGGCCAGCGGCGCATTGCCGCAGTTCGGGGTGGGCTGGTACCGCCGCACAATAAATCTACCTGAAAGCGAGCGCGGGCAATCCGTCTTCGTGCGCTTCGACGGGGCGATGAGCGGCGCGCAGGTTTACCTGAACGGCCAACTCGTGTGCGAGCGCCCCTTCGGCTACGCGACTTTCGAGGCCGACTTGACCAAATTTTTCAAATTCGGCCAGGATAACATCCTTTCCGTGCGTTTGGAAAACCCCGAAAATTCCTCGCGCTGGTACACGGGCTTTGGCCTGTACCGCAAAGTACAGTTGGTTTTGCGTTCGCAAGTGCGCGTGCCTTTCGGCGGAATTTTTGTGACGACACCGCAGGTAGAAAAAGAAAAGGCCGTCGTAAATATTCAAATGGAACTGGAAAATATTTCCGGCGAGGCGAAAACAGCAGTCCTGCAAATCCTCATCATTTCCTCCGATGGTCAACAAGTTGGCGAAGTGAAAACAGAAGTTTCGCTCGAAAGTGGTTTGAAAACAGTCGAGCAGCAAATTGAATTAGCTAACCCGCAACTCTGGGGATTGGAAAGCCCGTCCTTGTACAAGGCGCTTACAAAAGTGAATGTTGGAGACGAAACGGTCGAAGAACTCAGCACCCGCTTTGGCATCCGTTCGATTCATTACGATTACGACAAGGGATTTTTCCTCAATGGCGAATCCGTGAAGATCAAGGGACTTGGGCAGCACCACGACTTCGGGCCTTTGGGCACCGCCTTCAACGCGTCGGCCGCGCGCCGCATTTTAAACATGCTCAAGGACGTCGGCGCCAACGCGCTACGCACCGTGCACAACCCGCCCGCGCCCGAGCTGCTCGATATGTGCGACGAAATGGGCATCCTCGTCATGGACGAAATCTTTGACGAGTGGGAGCAGAAAAAATGCGAAAACGGCTACAACAAACTTTTTAAACAGTGGGCGGCGATCGACCTGCGCGACTGGATACGCCGCGACCGCAACCACCCCAGCGTCATCATGTGGAGCCTGGGCAACGAATTGCCGGAGCAGGACAAGGAGATGGGCGCGAAAAACGCGAAGTTTTTGCACAAAATCGTCAAGGAAAACGACCCGACGCGCCCGACCACCGCCGCGATGAACGGCGTGCTGGACTTCGTCGCCCCGCATGTCGATTTGACGGGCTGCAACTACAAGCAGGCGATCTATCCCGAGCTTAGGGAGAAATTTAAAAAGCCGATCTACGGCAGCGAGACCGCCGCCATGCTTTCTTCACGCGGGATTTATTCTTTCCCGTGGGACAAATCGATCGGCCTGCTGGAATCGCAGGGGCAGGTGTCTTCCTATTGCGACGAGATGCGCGACTGGCCGCCCAACGCCGAGTTTGAATGGAAGGCGCAGGACGAGTACGAATTTGTTTTTGGCGAATTCGCGTGGTGTCTGACCGACTACATCGGCGAACCCAACCCCTTCGAGTATTCCACCTGTGCGCGCAGTTCCTACTGGGGCCTAACGGATTTGGGCGGGATTAAAAAAGACCGCTACTACATGTACCGCGCCAAGTGGAACACAAAGTCCGACACGCTGCACATCCTGCCGCATTGGACATGGCCGGAATTCGAGGGCAAGACGCTGCCGGTGCACGTCTTCACCAATTACGACGATGTGGAACTGTTCGTCAACGGCAAGAGCGTCGGCCGCCAGAAAAAAACGCCCGAACCGCTGATCAACCGCTACCGTGCCATCTTTGAAGACGTGCCCTACGAGGCGGGCGAACTCAAGGCGGTGGCGTACGACAAGGACGGCAAAGCGCGCAAGGAACAAATCGTGAAAACTGCCGGCGCGCCCGCCGCGATCAAACTCATCCCCGAAGCGAAAAGGCTTTCTAAAGACAGCCGCGATGTCGTTTTCATGGAGGTTCAGATCGTAGACAAAGACGGCAACCTGTGCCCCCGCGCGGTCAATCCGGTTTTTTTCAAAATGAACGGCAACGGCCGCCTGCGCGCTGTGTGCAATGGCGACGCCACCGATCAGACACCTTTCAGCGCAAGTTATATGCGCGCGTTTTCGGGGAAGCTCACCGTGGTTGTGGATTCGCCCAGCGGCAAGGAAGGCAAACTGCGCCTCACCGCCTGGGGCAGCAAACTCAAGGGAGCCTCCGTCGATATAGAAGTTCAGTAGTAGCAATAGACAGGTATTCCGATACAGGTGTTATCGGGTAAGGTAACAGGGACTAAAAACGAAGCCCTCCGCAGTAAAATGCGGAGGGCTTCAATTTAAATACAGGGGCGCCGGTGATTTGGAAATTACATGAGTGTATGGCAGAACGATTCCTGGCGCCGTAAAAATCCCGACGGCAAACGCGCTTTGTCCTATGTTTCAAGCATTGCGCCCGATTTGCGTGTTCGGTACAATCCGTGTATATTTATAAAAATCCTATGAGCTATTATCCAGTTCCCAGTGTGGTTGAACGCGACGGGCGCACCGAGCGCTCGTGGGACATTTACAGCCGCCTTTTGAAAGACCGCATCATCTTCATCGGCACGCCGATCGACGATTTTGTGGCCAATGCCGTCATTGCCCAGATGCTCTTTTTGCAGATGGAGGACGCCAAGAAGGACATCCACGTGTACATCAATTCCCCGGGCGGTTCCGTCACGGCGGGCATGGCGATTTACGACACGATGAACTTTTTGAAGTGCGACGTTGTCACCTACTGCGTGGGCATGGCCGCCAGCATGGGCTGTGTGCTGATGAGCGCGGGCACGAAAGGCAAACGCTACGCGCTGCCGCACAGCCGCCTGATGATCCACCAGCCCACGGGCGGTGCCACGGGACAGACGTCCGATATCTCGATCGCCGCCAAGGAAATTTTACGCTGGCGCCAGACGATCAACGAGGTGCTCGCCAAGCACAGCGGCCAGACGGTGCAGCAGATTGAAAAGGACTCTGATCGCGACTACTTTATGACCGCTTACGAGGCCCGCGATTACGGGCTGGTCGACCAGGTCATCGAGCCGCGCGAGGGCAAATAAACCAACCTTACTTTTCAGATGTCTGAAAACAAATCACCTGAACAACGTTGTTCCTTTTGTGGCATAAGTGCTCCTTTGGGCAAGCAATTTATCGCCGGGCCAAATGGAGTTTTTATTTGTGATCGTTGTGTGGATGCTTGTTACGCGGTGCTTAATCGTGATCTTCTCAATGCACTTGAGAAACCCCCGGAGAAAAAAACGTTTTTCAAACTCGTCAAACCCGCCGAGATCAAAAAACATCTCGACCAGTTTGTCATCGGCCAGGACGACGCCAAAAAAGTGCTTTGCGTGGCCTTGTACAACCACTACAAGCGCCTGGCCGTGCAGTTGGGGCAGGACGTCCAGCAAGAACAGGGTCTGCAGGCGGTTGACAATGACGTGGAGATTGAAAAAAGCAACGTCCTGCTGATAGGTCCCACCGGCAGTGGCAAAACGCTTTTGGCGCGCACGCTGGCCAGATTGCTCGACGTGCCTTTCGCGATTTCCGACGCCACAACGCTCACCGAGGCGGGCTACGTCGGCGAAGACGTGGAAAACATCGTCTTGCGTTTGGTGCAGGCGGCCAATTACGACATCGAGCGCGCCCAGTGCGGCATCGTCTATGTCGACGAGATCGACAAGATCGCCCGCAAGACCCAGAACGTTTCCATCACGCGCGACGTCTCGGGCGAGGGCGTGCAGCAGGCGCTTTTGAAAATCATCGAGGGCACCGTTTGCAACGTGCCGCCCAAAGGCGGGCGCAAGCACCCCGAGCAGGAGTATTTAAAAGTCGATACCTCCAACATCCTCGTGATCTGCGCGGGGGCCTTTGTGGGGCTGGACAAAATCATCAGCGAGCGCGCGGATAGCCATGTGATGGGTTTTGTGTCGGACAAAGACGGCCTCTCGCGCGAATCCTCGCTGAAGGACGCGCAGCCCGAAGACCTCATCAAGTTCGGCATGATCCCGGAATTTGTCGGGCGCCTGCCGGTTGTCAGCGTGCTTGACCCGCTCGCGCGAGAGGATCTCGTGCACATTTTAACCCAGCCCAAAAACGCGCTGCTCAAGCAGTACACAAAACTGTTCGCGCTGGAGGGCGCGCAACTGGAATTGACGCGCGACGGCGTAGAGGCCATCGCCGACAAGGCCGTCGAGATGGGCACGGGCGCGCGCGCGCTGCGCTCGATCATGGAACGGCTGATGCTCGAGATCATGTACGAGCTGCCGCAGCAAACCGACGTGGACAAAGTCATCATCAACGCCGCCACTGTCACCGGGAAATCGCCCCCAAAACTTGTGCGCCGCAAAGCCGAGCGCCCGCGCAAACAAAAAACCGCCTCGTAAGAAGCGGTTTTTTCGCAAATTATGCCTTTGTCTGATAACGGACTTTTGGCAGATCCTTTAAGTCGACATCCTGCGTCCAGAGGGTGGCGCCATGCGCCTGGGCCATAACATAAATGATGCTGTCGGCCATTGGGATTTTATTGTCGGCCGAAAATTCGGCGGCCTCCAGCGCCAGGTGTTCGTCCAGATAAATAAGCTGTCCGGATTGCATGCTGGCGATCGCCGTCAGCGCATCGTCGCGCCCGCGCTGCTGATAAATGCGCTTGTAGACCTCATAAATGCTGATGACAGGAACAAGCAGGTGCGCCGAATTTTCAATGGCAGGGGCAAAAAATCCGGCGCCCTTGCCATCCGCGAAATATTCCAGCCAACCGGAAGAATCAACGACATTCATACGCGCTCACCACGTTCACGCGGCACGGATGTGTTGATCCCCTTTACAAAACCGCGCAGGCTTTTTGGCTTTTTCAAGGGAACCAGCTCTATGCGCTGCCCAAACGCGGCGACGCGCAATTGGTCGCCCGCCTTGATGCTCAGGCGGCTGCGCACCGCCCGGGGAATGACGACTTGAAACTTGGGAGAAACTTTTACGGAATTCATATCGATAAGATAAACGTAGCACGTTTCTTGCGTTCGCGCAAGTCGCTATGAGAAAAACCGAGGAGCCGATAGTGCCGTTGCGATGCGTGTTTGAAGTCGCACTACTTGTTTTACCACACCGCGCGCTCGCTTTTTTTGAAGGAGGTCATGAAGGCTTCCAGCAGCCTCACGGTGTTTTCCACGTCGTCCAGGCTGACCATCTCGGCGGGGGTGTGCATGTAGCGCAGGGGCACGCTGACGACGCCGGTAGCCACTCCCGAGCGGCTCATTTGCATGGCGCGCGCGTCGGTGCCGGTGGGGCGCGGGTCGGCTTCTATCTGGTGGGGGATTTTTAATTTTTCGGCGCAGTTTTTGAGGCGCTCAAAGACGATGGGGTTGACGTTGGGGCCGCGGGTGATGATGGGGCCTGCACCTAGTTTAAAAGCGCCGTGTTTGCGTGCGTCGGTGTCGGGATGGTCGGTGGCGTGGCCGACTTCGACAGCCAAGGCGATGTCGGGCTTGACGGCGTAGGCGCTGGGAATAGCACCGCGGGTGCCAATTTCCTCTTGGGTCGTCGCCACGCTTACCAAACGGGCGGTGAACTTTTTTTTGGACAGGCGCAGGAGTGTTTCAAAAGCGATGTAGCAGCCGGCCTTGTCGTCGCAGGCGCGGGCTGCCATGCGGTTGTTTTCGAGCAGCTCGGGGGTTTCCTTGTAGACGACAGGGTCGCCGATGCTCACGAGCGCCTCGGCCTGCTTTTGGTTGGCGGCGCCGATGTCTATCCACAGCTCGTGGATTTCCGGCACGCGCTTGCGGTCTTCGGGCGTCATGAGGTGGATGGCGCGTTTTCCGGTGATGCCGTCCACGGGGCCTTTTTTTGTGAGGACGGTGACGCGGCGGCCGGAGATGAGCGTGCGGTCGTGCCCGCCGAGGGTGTCGAAGTAGATGAAGCCGTTTTTGTCGATGTGGGTGATGAGCAGGCCCAACTCGTCCATGTGCCCGGCCAACATGATGGTCGGGTCGCCCTTGGGATTGAGGGTGGCGATGCGGTTGCCCATCGTGTCCTTTTCATACAGGTCGGCGAATTTTTTAACCCGTTTATCGAGCACGGCCTGCGCCTCGTATTCGGCGCCGGTGGGCGAGCGGGCGATGAGCAGTTCCTCTAAAAAGGCGGGGATTTTTCGTGAAATTTTTGCGGGTGCCATAATACTCATGAGATTACTCCAAGCTACCGCCCGAGGGAAGCGGTTTTTTGCTTTTGAAAAGCCCGTGCTTATTCGTTAGGCTGGCGAGATGATTATTTTTCCGGCGATCGACATCAAACAGGGGCATTGCGTGCGTTTGCTGCAAGGCCGCGCCGACGCGCAGACGGTCTACCACCAAAACCCGGTGGCTCCGGCCATCGAGTTTGCCGCCCAGGGCGCGCAGTGGGTGCATGTCGTGGACTTGGACGGGGCCTTTGAGGGCGTGCCGTGCAATTTGGACGCGGTCAAAAAAATCGTGATGACGGGGCTGAAAGTCGAGCTCGGCGGCGGGATGCGCACCGAAGCGGCGGTTGACCAGGCTTTTGAAATTGGCGTGTCGCGCGCGGTGATCGGCACGAAGGCTTGCGAAAAGCCAGAGATTTTGAAAAACCTTGTGGCCCGTTACGGCGGCGAGCGTATCGCGGTGGGCATCGACGCGCGCGACGGCAAAGTCGCCCTGCGCGGCTGGGTGGAAACCTCCGCGATGGACGCGCTGGAGTTGGCCAAACGCGTGGCCGATTACGGCGTGGGCGCGATCATTTATACCGACATTTCCACCGACGGCATGCTCACCGGTCCCAACATCGCCGCGCAAACCGCCATGCTCGAGGCCGTGCCCGGCTGCCAGGTGGTCGCTTCCGGCGGTATTTCGTCGATGCAGGATTTGGAAAAGCTCGAGGCGCTTTCCAAAACGCACCCCAACTTGCAGGGCGTGATCGTCGGCAAGGCTATCTACGAGAAGAAGGTTTCGCTATCCGACGTACTGGCACGTTTCGCCTGAGCAGGGTAGGCCCGGCGTCCTGATTTTTGCTCAGCTTGCGTTGCTGGCTTTTTTCCATCAGAAGCTGGCGGTTCTCGCGGTTTTCCAAACGCGCCCAGCGAATGGCCGCGAAGAA